>JAYNKS010000006.1:2768-23488 GCA_038111345.1 Gammaproteobacteria bacterium
CGCCCACGAGCGACGGAGTCACGTAATCGCCCACCGTCGGAATAAAGATCAGGACACTGGCCGCCAAAATACCGGGGAGCGCAAGCGGCAGTACCACTCTGAAAAAACGGACGAAAGGACTGTCGCCCAAATCCGTTGCGGCCTCAAGGACAGAACGATCAATTTTCTCAAGCGAGACATAGATCGGCAGGATCGCGACTGTCGCCCAAGCATGGGTTAGGGTAATGACTACCGCCGTGGGGTTATACATTAAAAAAGTTAAGGGCTCGCTCAGAATACCGGCCGCGATCAGCCCCGAGTTAACGGCGCCGTTGTAACCCAGAATCACCTTCCACGCGAACACGCGCAGCAGGTAGCTTGTCCAGAACGGTAGCGTGACCAGAATGATCCACACCATCTTGTTGCGCTTTACGTAGAACGCGATGAAATAGGCCAGTGGAAAGGCCATCACGACGGTCAATACGGTCGTCAGCCCCGAGATACCGAGCGAACGGAAAAACAGGGTCCGGTACATCTCGCTCGACACCGCATCCAGGTAGTTGCTGAATGTGCCCTCGGTATCGAAAGACATATGGCCGGTCTGCAGCCAGAAACTCATGACCGCCATCCCAATCAGGGGGATGAGCATCAAGGATCCCACCAGCACCAAGGTGGGCGAGAGCAGCAGGAACCCCCGAACGGACGGACGGCGCGACAGAAATGCTCGCCACGACCCCGCCGATGCCGTGAGCGCCGAAGCCATCAGCGCAAAACGTCAGGCGCGGTCAGAGACATGCATATCACCTGAAAGAGCGAGCCCGTCATGATGAATGGATGGAAGGCCGCAGTCGACTCGACCGTCGACGGATGAACGGAGTCGGCCTGCTGCTGCCGTGCCCGTTGGCACGGCAGCAACCGACACCAGATTAAAAGCCGGTTTTGATTGCCTCAAAGTCGCGGTTGATCTGTGTCTCGGTATCGTCCGATTGAGGCGTGCTCATGTGTCCAGCATTCAAATAGGCCACCGGATCCTTATCCAGACCCAGTTGCGCCAATACACCCGGATCGGCCTTCGCAAATGCTGCCGAGTTGGAGTGGCCGTAACCCCAGTAATCGATAATGTAGACGCCTGTATCGGCCGAACTCATGGCATTCACGATGTCGTACGCCCCCTGCAGATTCGGCGCATCTTTGTGCATCATGACCCCACAACACCACGTCAGCGCCCCCTCTTTGGGGCTGGCGAAGCGAACCGCATGACCCTCAGCCGCGAGACCCACCGGGGTCTCGTTCCACGTAATGGCCATCGCAATTTCACCCGACGCCATCGCTTGGGCCAGTGAGGTCATATCGTTGGTGAACATCCGGACCTGCGGCCGGAGCTTCTTCATTAACGCATTGGTTTTGCTTATGTCATCAGCCGTAAGCGGTTTCTTAACGTCGACACCCGCCAGAATCGCCATGCAGTACCAGGTATCCGCTGCGCTATCGATGACCGCGATTCGTCCTTTCAGTTTTGGATCAAAGAGCATCTCCCACGATTCCGCCTTACCCCCAAGATCCACGAGATCGGTCCGGTAGGTGATGGACGTTGCGCCCCAGTCAAACGGCATAAACCACTGGCCGTTGCCCTCGCTTGCACCAGGAAGATTTACCAGGGCGCCAAAAAGATCCGAGTAATGCTCGAGGCGACCCTTATCCATTGCCTGGAACATACCGGAATCGCGCCACCGAGGGACGTCGTTAGCACACGGATGCGCCACATCTACGACAAATCCGGCCTTCATCTTAGTGAAGCCCTCTTCCGCATCACCGTAGGTCACATAGTTCGGTGCAGCACCGTTTTTGCTTATGTAGGAGCCAAAAAAGCTGTCGTCATCATATCCGCCCCAGGTGAAATAGGTCGCGTTTTCCGCTGCGCCCGCTGCGCGCATCCCGATCGGCATCGCGCCCACCGCAAAGCCCAGCGCACCAAGCGCTTTCAATGCCTGCCGTCGCGACAGCTGCCCATCACGCAGTTGAGCAATAAATTCTTTGCTGTTTTTCATTGAGATCCTCCCATTGGGTTCCGTTCGCCCGAGGTCGCTTTTAGCCTCGGCGATGCGAGAAAGGCTAATGCAATACCCCAGACCTGTCTACCATCATCCCCTCGGGCCATCCCGGGCGCGCTAGAATCCTAGCGCTATGTCCGTACCTCACCCAGAAATTTTCAAAGCGTACGATATCCGCGGCATTGTGGGTCATTCCCTGACCCCCGAGATCGTTGAGCAGATCGGCCTAGCCATCGGCTCGGAGGCCCTCCAAGCGGGGGATACGGCGGTGATCATTGGCCGCGATGGTCGCCTGTCCGGTCCAGACATGGTCGCGGCGCTCGCCCAGGGCATCACCGTGTCCGGATGCCACGTCGTCGATATTGGAATGGTGCCCACGCCGTTAACCTATTTCGCCACCCACCATCTGGGAATTGGCGCCGCCGTCTCGGTAACGGGCAGCCATAATCCCCCGGATTACAACGGGCTCAAAATTATGATCGGCACGCATACGCTGGCCGGGGAGCGCATCCAGGATCTAAAACGCCGGATTGAGAAACAGGCTTTTTCGTCCGGCGCCGGTCAGTCATCGCAAGAGGATGTGCTGGCGGCATACCTCGAAAGGGTGACGCAGGATATTCATATGGAGCGACCGCTTCGAGTCGTGAGCGATTGCGGCAATGGTGTCGCCGGAGTGCTTGCCCCCCGACTGCTACGCGACATCGGCTGCGAGGTCATCGAGCTTTTTTCCGAAGTCGACGGGCATTTCCCGAACCACCATCCCGATCCCAGCGTTGCCGATAACCTGCAAGACCTGGTGACTGCGGTGAAGGCGCACCAGGCTGATCTGGGATTGGCCTTCGACGGCGATGGTGATCGACTGGGCGTGATCACCAACACCGGACAGGTGATTTGGCCGGATCGTCAGATGATTCTGTTTGCGCAGGATATTCTCAGCCGACATCCCGGGGCGGAGATTATTTACGACGTAAAGTGCACCCGCCTGCTGCCTGAGGCAATCGCCACGGCTGGCGGTCGACCCACCATGTGGAAAACGGGTCATTCGTTTATAAAGGCAAAGCTTCGAGAATCCGGGGCGGCGCTCGGTGGCGAAATGAGCGGGCATCTTTTCTTTAAGGAACGGTGGTATGGATTTGACGACGCCCTTTATGCTGCGGCCCGACTTTGTGAGGTCCTTTCGAAAACCAACGACTCCCCGAGCGATGTGTTTTCAGCTATCCCCGATACCGTGAATACCCCGGAACTTCGACTCGAAATGAATGAGGGGGAGCACTACGCCCTGATCTCGGAACTGGTGGCCGCGGCGCATTTTCCGGACGGTGAGATCTGTGATATCGATGGTGTCCGAGTGGATTTCGCGGACGGCTTTGGCCTGGCACGAGCATCGAATACAACACCTACCGTGATCTTGCGATTTGAAGCGACCAATGCAGCGGCCCTTAAGCGCATTCAGGAGGCCTATCGCCACCAGCTGCTGGCCCTTCGGCCCGACCTATCCCTACCGTTTTAAGCGCCCGCAACAGAGTCTGGCGCCTTGGATAGCCAGATTACTCATGCGCGACCAGTTTCGCTTCTGGAATCCGATCTCTGAGGGCTTGGGCTATTCTTGGAATCAACCCTAGCTGGGGCTTCAGGGTGACCCAAAGAAGATTGAGGTTTAAATTAAGATCTGCGAAGACGATTTGCTCGTAGGATCCCAAGACGGCCTGCAGTCCCGCGACGCGGTCGTTCAATTGCTCCGATGACATCTCGCGAATACCGGGGATCAGCACCATGAAGTCGCTGTAGGCCCTACCTTCCGGATCCCTTGTTGGTGCGCGCTGATAAAGGGGCCCGGTGGCGCCGGTGATGTGGGGCCTGGCCGGTCGTACCTGAATATTCATTGACGCCCCAACTGGAACATCAGGACCTCACGCCGGGATCGTTTCAACCGCCGGCGCGTTCTGATAACCACGCGGCAACGCTCGACCCCGCTGCGCCCGGGACCCAACGAACGTATCTATATCGCTGGGCTTCAGACGCATGTGCTGTTTTCCTGAAAACAGCATCAACGAATCGCCCTCCCGAAATACCGCGATACTGGCAAGACGCTCCTCACCCGCCTTGTGTTTAGCCGCCGGGATATTCATGATCTTGACTCCTTTACCGCGACCGAGTTCGGGCAATTCCGCGAGCGCAAAAATCAGCAGCCGCCCGGTACTGGTCACAGCCGCGACCCAGTCGTCCTCATAATCAAATACGCGCTGCGGTGGCAACACGCCTGCACCGCGAGCGGTAAGTACTGCCTTACCCGATTTATTGCGGGTTAGCAGATCCTCTACGGTCGCCACAAATCCATACCCCGCGTCAGATGCCAGAAGAAACTGGCTGCTGTTATCGCCCAGCATCACGCCCGCAAAGGAAGCGCCTGCGGGGGGCTTAAGATTCTTTCCCACCGGCTCGCCCAAACTACGCGCCGATGGCAGTTCGTGCGATCGCAATCCGTAGGTACGACCGGTTGAGTCCAGGCACAACAGCGGCTGATTGGTTTTTCCCGGACAGGAGTGAAGATAGGCGTCGTCACCTCGATAAGTCAGTTCCCGAGGATCTATCTCGGTACCCTTCGCTGCCCGGATCCACCCTTTCTTGGATAGCACTACCGTAATCGGTTCAGAGGGGATAAGCGCCGTTTCACTGAGCGCCTGCGGCACCTCTCGCTCGACCAAAGGTGAGCGCCGCTCGTCGCCAAATTCCTCGGCGTCGGCGAGCAGTTCTTTTTTCACGACGGTTTTCAGGCGATCGCGGGATTTCAGCACCTTCTCGAGCTCCGCTTTCTCTCGCGCCAGCTCCTGTTGCTCTCCGGTGATCTTGATTTCCTCCAGCTTCGCCAAATGGCGCAACTTGAGCTCCAGGATCGCTTCGGCCTGTACATCGCTCAGCTTGAATCGCTTCATCAACACCGGCTTGGGCTCGTCCTCGTTACGGATGATGCGAATCACTTCATCGATATTCAGAAAAGCGATCAGCAAGCCATCCAGAATATGCAATCGCTTGACCACGCGGTCGAGTCGGAAGGACAGCCGACGCTTTACGGTCTCCAGACGAAAGTCCAGCCACTGTTTCAACGCCTCCTTCAGGTCAAAAACCCGCGGCCTGCCATCCAGGCCAATCATATTCATGTTGACCCGATACGACTGCTCGAGGGAGGTGGTAGCAAACAGATGATCCATCAATGCGGTGCGGTCAACACGATTGGATCGCGGCTCAATGACGATACGGTTCGCGTTCTCATGATCCGATTCATCGCGTATGTCACCAACCAGGGGTAATTTCTTGGCCGCCATCTGAGTCGCGACCTGCTCAATAATGCGCTCGCCCGATACCTGATACGGCAACGCCTGAATCACGATCTGTCCATCTTCCTCATGCCAGACGGCACGCTGTCTGATCGAACCGTATCCGCTCCGATACACCTCTCGAATTTCTTCAGCCGAGGTGACGACCTCACCGCCGGTCGGAAAATCCGGGCCCTTGATGTGCTCACACAGATCGGCCAGGCTTGCGCGTGGGCTGTCAATCAGTCGTATGCAGGCGCTTACCACTTCTCTTAGATTGTGCGGAGGGATATCGGTCGCCATGCCGACCGCGATGCCGGAACTGCCGTTTAGCAACACATTAGGTAGACGGGCCGGGAGCAGGCGGGGCTCGCGAAGGGTGCCGTCAAAATTAAGCCCCCACTCCACCGTTCCCTGGCCAAGTTCCGACAGCAGCATTTCTGCAAACCCGGACAGGCGCGCTTCTGTGTAGCGCATGGCCGCAAAGGATTTCGGATCGTCCTGTGATCCCCAGTTCCCCTGACCGTCAACCAGCGGATAGCGAAAACTAAAAGGCTGTGCCATCAGCACCATGGCCTCATAGCAGGCCGAATCACCATGGGGATGAAACTTGCCCAGCACGTCGCCGACCGTGCGCGCCGATTTTTTGTATTTTGACGTCGCCGCAAGACCTAACTCGGACATGGCGTACACAATCCGCCGTTGGACGGGTTTTAATCCATCCGCCAGAGCCGGTAGCGCCCGATCGAGCACGACGTACATCGAATAGTTGAGATAGGAACGTTCCGTAAATTCCGAGACGGGAACCGTTTCCAACGGACGCATCGTCGTCGCAGAGGCACGGGTACTTGAAGCAGCAGCTTTCTTTCTTTTTGAGGTGCGGCGAGGCGCTGCAGGCATGATGATCTCAACCAAAAGTGGGCGAGTTAAAATTCAGGCACACGGCCAATCAAATATTATAGCCGGCGACTTGCTGCGTACAGCCGATGACCGATGCAATAACAGAACCTCTCCCGCTCGTTGATGGCTCCTCGCCCATGACCTCCGACGCCATGCTCGACTGGCTCACGGCGCACGGATGGCCATGCCCCACCATCGATCACGCCCCGATGTATACGGTGGAAGACAGCAAAGCCCTGCGGGTCACCCCGGAGGGCGAAGGAGATATCAAAAACCTTTTCTTGCGGAACAAGAAAGGTCAGATGTGGCTGATGAGCTGTCATGAGGACCAGTCCATTGACCTCAAGGCCCTGGCCGGCGCCGTCGGCGCAGGACGTTTTTCGTTCTGCTCGGAGCAGCGACTGATGCAATATCTCGGCGTACAGGCCGGATCGGTTTCTCCGCTGGCACTCATCAACGATCGCTCAGGTGTGGTCCAGTTTCTTATCGACGGCGCGCTCTTTAAAACGCCCCGGATCTACCTTCATCCGCTCATCAACACCCGGACCACCACGCTCAGCACAGAGGACCTGATTCATTTTGCCGTAAAGATCAGCCATCCGCCCCGGGTCGTAACTTTTACTCCCAATGGCGTACACTGCGCGCCACACCCCATTCAATCGATTCCCTATGAATAGCCCTCGACCTTGCGAGCGCTCCCTGGCCGAGATAGCCCGGGCGCTTCGGGACGGCTCCCTAACCGCCGTTGCCCTTGCGGAGGATTGCCTCTCCAATCATCGACCCGAACTGAATGCCTATCGCGACTGGACGCCAGAACTGGCCCGCCGTCAGGCCGAGAGAGCAGATGCGGCATTGGCACAGGCTCATGACCTGGGCGCGCTTCAAGGGATACCGGTCTCGGTCAAAGATCTCTACGGTCTTGAAGGCACCGAAACCTTTGCCGGCTCGCCCGCACCCATGCCTTCCCCCTGGCAGGCGGAGGGCGATCTAATTAAAGGGCTTCGCGGGCAGCATGCAGTATTCACAGGCAAGACCCATACCGTTGAGTTTGCATTTGGCGGCCTTGGGGTAAACAGTCATTGGGGGACACCGAAGAACCCGTGGGATGCGAATGACCATCGTGTACCCGGCGGCTCGAGCTGCGGTGCCGGCGTCAGCCTGTGCGAGGGCTCAGCGCTTCTGGCGCTAGGCACAGACACGGCTGGATCCGTTCGTATTCCAGCGAGCATGACCGGCTGTGTAGGCCTAAAAACCAGTTTTGGGCGATGGCCGGTCTCCGGCGTGTTTCCACTGAGTCCTACACTCGATACGACCGGCATCCTGACGCGCAGCGTCGCCGATGCGGTGGCTGCGTTCTCCGCTATTGACCCCCATCAGCGAAGCTATGGGCCCCGCCTCGCAAGGGAAGTCGGTCGCTGCCAGCCTGGTGATTTTGTTCTGGGCTCAGGCGAGCAAGCGCTATGGACCGATTGTGACCCTGGCATCGCGCAAGCTGTCGAAGATGCGATCCGTGAGTTAAGTCAGGCGGGCGTTAACATCGTTGACGCCACCCTACCCGAGGTAGAGCCTGCCATTGACCTTCTCAAGGTAGGGAGCGTGGTGTCCGCCGAAATCGACGAAATGCTGACTTCCACCGCGCCACAATGGCACGACACCCTGGATCCCCTGGTGTCCTCGCGAATACGAGACGGCGGGTCTATTAGCGCGACCGAGTACTTGCAGCGACGGCGGAAACTTCGCGAGCTCAGTCACCTGGCGTCGACCCGCTTCGATGCCTGCCAGGTGATGGTCAGTCCCACGGTCGCGGTCTCCCCGCCTCGCGTCAGTGACGTGCAAACTGTGGACAACTACCGTCCCAAAAATATCGGCGCTCTCAGGAACACCTGCGCAGCAAACTATCTCGGGCTTTGCGCCATTACCCTGCCGGTGGGTCTCGATCACGCGAAGATGCCCGTCGGTCTCCAATTGATTGCGCCGCGTCTTCATGAAGAAAGGCTTCTCGCGGTCGCGGCCTGCATTGAGCGCATTCTCGGCACATCCGCACAGCGGCTGGGCCCGCCGCCCGGGATGCAGGGCTAGTCAAGCGGATCATGCCTTCGACCCAAAAACCCCAGCGGGTAGACCTTCGGGAGGAATCCCGAATCAGTTCCGGATATCTGAAGATTGACCGCTACCAGCTCAGGCACGAGCGCTATCTCGGTGACTGGACAGAGACCCTGTCTCGGGAGGTAATGGATCGTGGTGCTGTGGGCGCCGTGTTGCCTTTTGATCCGTTTCGCCAGGAGGTGATCCTGATCGAGCAGTTTCGTATCGGCGCTTGGGCGGCCGGCTGGCCCGAGCCTTGGCTGCTTGAATGTGTGGCGGGCGTCATCGAGAAGGACGAGACACCTGAGGCGCTGGCGATCCGGGAGGCTCGCGAAGAGGCCGGGTGTGAAATCACCCGACTCGAACCCATCGCTCGCTACTTCTCCACCCCAGGTGCATGCTCCGAACGGGTGCACCTGTTTTGCGGGCAGGTCGATACGTCGTCAGCCGGCGGGATCCATGGTCTTGAGACCGAGCATGAGGACATCTTCGCCTGTGTCTGGCCTCTCAAAGACGCTCTGGCGCTGCTTCATCGGGGCGAGGTGAGCAACAGCATGACCTTGATTGCTCTTCAGTGGCTCGATCGTCATCATGAGGACATCAGCCATCGCTGGCGGGCCACCGCCTGATTCCCGTTGACTCGACCGCCGCCAGCCGGTCGGGCGTTACGAGGCCGCTTCGTCTCTCAAAAGCGTAATCAGGCTTGACGTGTCCCAGCGTCCGCCACCTCGCGCCTGCACCTGACCGTAGAACTGATCCACCAGCGCCGTCACAGGTAGCCGGGCACCGGCTCGGCGCGCTTCCCCGAGGCACAGACCAAGATCTTTTCGCATCCAGTCCACAGCGAACCCAAAGTTGAACTCATTCTGATTCATGGTCTTGCCGCGATTTTCCATTTGCCAGGACTGAGCAGCGCCCTTCGAAATCACGTCAAGGACTTGCTCGACATCCAGCCCACAGCGGCTCGCGAAATCAAGTCCTTCAGACAGTCCCTGCACCAGGCCGGCGATGCAGATCTGGTTCACCATTTTAGTGAGCTGGCCACTGCCGACCGGTCCCATCAGACCCACCGCGCGGGAATAGCTGTCCATGACTGGCCGCGCGACATCAAAGACGTCGCTCTGCCCGCCAACCATGACGGTCAGCACTCCGTTCTCAGCGCCGGCCTGACCCCCGGATACGGGCGCATCCAGAAAATGAATCCCGCGCTCGCCCGCTAGACCCGACAGCTCGCGGGCCACCTCCGCGGAGGCGGTCGTATGATCCACATAGATGGCCCCGGACGCCATCGACGCCAGAGCGCCGTCGTCTCCGGTAGCTACTGCGCGTAGATCGTCATCGTTACCGACGCAGGAGAAAACAATCTGGGCGCCCGTTGCTGCCTCGCCAGGAGTCGGCGCACGTCGGCCACCAAACTCGGCAACCCACTGCTCGGCTCGAGCCGCAGTTCGGTTAAACACCGTGACGTCGTAGCCCTTTTTGACCAGATGCCCAGCCATGGGATACCCCATAACGCCAAGCCCAATAAATGCTGCTTTGCTAATATTGTCGTTAGGGGAAGGTTCAGTCATCGATGGGACGCCTCCAGGCGATACAGATCATTGAGTAAAAAAGAAACCGCGCAATAAATATGCCTCCCGAAGCGATCAAGATCAGACGCGCTGCGACCAGAGACATTCAGACGTTGGCTGATTTTAACATCGCCATGGCGCAGGAAACCGAGGATCGGTCTCTTGATCCGGAGACGGTCCAGTCCGGCGTGAGCAGCGTTATCGACTCATCGGCACGGGGGTTTTACCTGATTGCCGAGTCAGGCGACACGTGCATCGGAGCGCTTTTGATCACCTTTGAGTGGAGCGACTGGCGCAACGGCGATCTGTGGTGGATACAGAGCGTTTATGTGCTCCCGACCCACCGCCAGAAAGGCGTTTTCCGACAGCTTTACGAAGCCGTGGTTTCCCAAGCGACTGCTCACGGCGACGTCAGAGGTATCCGCTTGTATGTTGAAAAAGACAACCTGAAAGCGCAGCGCGTTTATGAGCATCTCAAGATGACACGAACCCCCTATCAGATATACGAGCGGATGTTCTAGGCCGTTGAACTCAACGCCAAAAGATCAGCACCTCATGCGCGAGAGCGAACAGAATCGGTACAGCCGGCAAATCAAACTGCCGCAAGTCGGTGTCGAGGGACAAACGCGACTTCTGGATAGCCATGCGCTGATTATTGGCATGGGAGGACTTGGATCGCCTGTTGCGCTCTATTTGGCAAGCGCCGGCGTTGGTCGATTGACGATCTCCGACTTTGATCGGGTTGATGAGTCGAACCTGCAGCGCCAGATTATTCACCGCCAGGCCATGATAGGAGAACCGAAAGCGGCCTCCGCTCAGCAAGCTATTGCGCAGCTTAATCCCCAATGCCGGGTTGAGGTGGTGGATTACGAGCTGGACGGCAAGGATCTCATTGAGGCCGTTGCGGCCGCTGATGTGGTGGTCGATTGCACTGATAACTTCCCCTCGCGGTTTGATCTCAACGACGCCTGCCTTCAGGCGGGTACGCCTCTGGTATCGGGCGCCGCGATACGCTGGGAGGGTCAGATCACCACCTTTGATCCACGCGACCCGGTGTCGCCCTGCTATCGATGCCTGTACCCGGATACCGGCGTGGAGGGCGCTACGTGCGCTATGGAGGGCGTCATTGCCCCAATTGTAGGGGTCATCGGCACCATGCAGGCGCTGGAGACCCTCAACGTGCTGCTTGAAACCGGCGTTGGATTAGTGGGAAGTGTGCTGATGTTTGATGGGATTGCGATGGAATGGCAATCGATTCACCTGAAGCGCAATAAAGACTGCCCGGCCTGTCAGCAGCGCCCGGACTATCCGACTCGCGGCTAGCCCCCGATGTGAGACATCTCCACTTTACCTCGACCTGAGCCGGGAATCGGGACGTTCAATCCTCGCAGCTCAGAATATCGATCGTCACGAGCAGACCAGATCGACCTCACGCGTGAGAGCAGTGCGTCATCGTCCGCACCGGAGCGCAACAGTTCTCTGAGGTCATGCCCCTCTGAGGCGAACAGGCAGGTATAGATCTGCCCCACTGCCGACAGGCGAGCGCGGGAGCAATCGCCGCAAAAGGATTCCGTGACCGACGTGATAAAGCCCACTTCGCCGGCGCCGTCCCGATAGCGCCACCGCTTGGCCACTTCGCCGCGGTAATTCGGGTCGACAGGATCCAATGGAAACCGGGCATGGATTTGCTCAACCAACTGCTTGGCCGGAAGCACATCGTCCAGATTCCATCCGTTGGTCTCTCCCACATCCATGTATTCGATGAAACGGACGATACAGCCCGAGCCACGAAAATGCTCGACCAGATCCATCACGGCATGTTCGTTCAGGCCCCGTCGAATCACGGCGTTGACCTTGATCTCGTTGAAGCCCGCGGCCCGCGCGTTATCGATCCCGTCGAGCACACGAATAGCAGGGTAATCGACGTCGTTAATCTTCTTGAACGTCTCGTCATCAAGCGCGTCCAAGCTGACTGTAAGACGCCTCAAGCCCGCCGCCTTCAGGTCGATCGCTCGACGAGCGGTCAGCATGGACCCATTGGTGGTGAGGCTGATATCGTCTACTCCATCTATCGCGCTGACCATCTCCACCAAATGCTCAAGATTGCGCCGGATGAGCGGCTCGCCCCCGGTAATGCGCACTTTGCGCATCCCGATCTGGGCAAAAATACGCGCCAAGCGGGCAATTTCTTCGAGCGTCAGAAGATCCTTGCGAGGCACAAAGGCGTAACCGGGCCCAAATATCTCTCGCGGCATGCAATACACACACCGAAAATTACAACGATCCGTGACCGAAATCCGAAGATCGCGAAGCGGTCGATTTAGTGTGTCGGTAATCGGGTTCATGTTCATCAGGCAGACCGGAGGTGCTAGCCCCCACCGCGCTGGAACGTCAGGTCAAAACGGGATTGAAAGGCTTCCCGCTCATCGTCGGAGAGGCCTTCAAAACGAAATACGGTGGGCGTGAAGGGAATACAAATTAACCCAATACGACGTTCGCGCTCCGGCTCCAGTTCGATCGTGACTCTGCCACCCCCATAAGCCAATGTAGCGCCTTCGGGATGCGTTTCTGAGACCCAACCGTCGGGCAACTGGGCAAGCGAGCGGAAGAACACCGCATGACTGACCCCCAGATCTTTTCGAACTTCCATGGTCTTTCGGTTGCGCGCGGGCTCTGTCCTAGCCGCCGGCCACCGGTGGCCAGATCGCCAGGGTATCCCCTTCCTTGAGAATATGGCGCTCCCGCTCGGGACCTTCAAGATGCCGTCCATTAACCAGCACGAGGTGAACCTCTGCCCGGGGGACTTTCTGGCGATCGATAAACTGTTCCACAGTCTCTTCAGCCTGCAGCTCCAGCGTCGCCGCATTGCGGTGGGCCGTCGGGGGCAGATACTGGCTTAAACCCGCATACAACTTAAAGGTGATTCCCACAGGCTGGCCTCAGGAAACCTTGAGCTCAGACTGGTTCACTCCAACATACGCGTCGGCCAACTGTACCGGATTTTGTTTAAGACGCTCTTTCCAGGCGCCCAGCGGTACCTGGGTTTCGATGAGGCCGCGCAAGACGCCGAGATGTTCGTGGTAGCCCACGGAGTTAGCCCCTACCAGGACGTCATCCTTGAACTGCAGATTGATGTATTGGAAATTGCCCTCGTTAAACATCTCGCCGCTGTCTCCACCCTCAACGCCTTCCCACGCTCCAAAAGAACACGTGACCAGGCCCAGGGTATCGAGAATATTCATGTTGAGGCTGCCTTTATACGGCAGACTGTTGTTGCCTACCATGTTGGCGGCCGCTACCCGTCCGTGCTCAGTGGCGGTGGGCTGCACCGCATGCACCGCGGTTTCGCCGGTCGAAAAATCCAGACCTTGCGCACAGTCCCCCGCTGCGTAAACATCGGCGACGCTGGTCTGCATGTGCTGATCGACTACGATCCCCTGATCCACCGTAATCCCGCTACCGTCAAGATAGGCAATTCGGGGTTTAACACCAGTGGACACGATCACCACGTCCGCGGCACAGGTTTCCCCATTCTCTAAGACCACCTTCAGCTCCTCAGGAGTTGATTCGATCGATTGCACCCGAGTGTTGGTATGAACCGTGACGCCTTTGGACTCGCACCATTTCTGCAGCAGTCCGCCTGCTTTTTCTCCCAGCATGCGCGGAACCATTCGAGGCCCCATCTCAACCACCGTCAGGTTGACTTCGCGCAATACCCACGACTCGAGAATAATGCAGCCGATAAAGCCGGCGCCGACCTGTACCGCTCGTGCGCCCGGTTTCGCCAGCTCAATAATTCGTTCGGCATCCTCAAGATGCCAGCACTGCTGAACCCGCGGATCGTCCATTCCAGGAACGGGCGGGATAATGGGCTCCGCGCCCGTCGCAAGCAATAACTTGTCGTAGCCAATGGTTTGGCCGTCGGCCAGAGACACGGTGTGCCCCGGCCCATCCAGACTCACCACCTCACCGTGCACGAACTCAATTCCTTTTTCCTCATAATGATTCGCCGCGCGACGAAGATAGGTGCCCTCCTCTTTTACTTTCCCGGTCAGGTAGTAGGGGATGGCCATTCGTGAGTAGGGCGGCTGCTGCTGCGCGCCGATCATCGTCACTTTAGCCGATGGGTCCAGTTCCTTCAGGTGCTCGGCGGCCGCTACCGCGGCCGGTCCGGCACCGGCAATGACATAGTGCATCGTACGTTAACCCTTTAAATAAAGATTGCCCCGACGGTCCGCCGACCGCCGGGGCATTCGCTTTAACGGCTTGCTTGAACGGCGGCGTTAGAGACCGAGACGGGCAAGCGTCTCAGCCGAAGGCACACCGGAGTCATCCCAACCGCGAAGCTGGTAGTACTCTGGCAGCATCTCGCTCAGTCCGTTTACCTTGCCTTCCGCCGGACCGGTTTTAGCCGCATCCTTTAGCATCCGCTCAGGCAGCGTGTCGTCAGCACCGGTGAAGCCGGCCGCAATGTTGTACTGGCGTTCCATATTCCAGATGCGCTCGCCCACTTCAACGAACCGCTCGACGCTCCAATCACCCTCGCAGGCGGCATCGACCATCGGAGCGATGTCCTCACCGGACAGCGCAAAGGTGGTGAACACGCAGGTACCGCTGGAATCGACAGCAGCGGTCGCATCCTGAAACGCCTTAACGAGCCCGGCTTTGCCGTCCGTGACAAGCGGATCGGTCTTCTCAGGAATTCCCAATACCTCGGAAGCCACCGTGTAGCTGCGCAAGTGACAGGCGCCGCGGTTCGATGTCGCGTAGGTGAGACCCATACCCTGAATACCGCGAGGGTCGTAGGCTGGAAACTCCTGACTTTTCACGGTCATTGAGAATTCCGGATGCCCGTATTTCTCGCACAGCCGACGCGACCCCTGCCCAATCTCTTTGCCGAATCCTTCGCCTCGAGCGGTCGCTTCCACCATGGCCACGAAGGCCTCGGTGTTGCCGAATTCGAGGGCGTGACCACCCGTATCCTCTTTTGAGATAGCGCCTACTTTGTAAAGGTCCATCGCCGCGCCAATCGTTGCGCCCAGCGAGATAGGATCAAGACCTTGCTCGTTGCACACGAAGTTTGCGTAGGTTAAGGCATCCAAGTCGTTAACGCCGTTGGCGGCACCCAACGCCCAGGCCGCCTCATATTCCAGACCGCCGCTCACGATTTGATACTTGGGCTTATCTTTCACCGTGAAGTGCGTGGGATCGATTTTCGATCGTCGCGCGCAGGAGATCGGACAACCGAAGCAGGCATGATTGGAGACCAGATTCGCCTGACCATCGCTCTCGCGCACCTCGGCCATCGCCTCCGCGCTGATATCGTGGGCGCCGTCGAACTGTACGTCATGGCCGTTGCGCGTCGGCAGCGCGCCCACTTCATTGATGACGTTCATCAGCACCTGCGTGCCATGCGTCGGCAGGCCCTGGCCGGTTACTGCGTTTTCAGCGAGGATTTCTTTGGCGGCGTTTGAGGTCTTCATCATCGCCATGGGATCGTTCACTTTGACGCCAACCGTTCCTCGAACCACAACCGCCTTAAGGTGCTTTGAGCCCATGACGGCCCCAACGCCCGAACGTCCGGCGGCACGATCCATATCATTCACCACTGCGGCATAGAGCACCCCGTTTTCACCGGCGAGCCCAATCGAAGCGACACGGACATCGGGATCGCCACGACGCTCCCGCAACTCGGTCTCGGTTTCCCAGACCGATTTGCCCCACAGATCAGAGGCATCCTTGAGTTCGGCCTTGTCGTTCGTAATGTCGAGATACACCGGAGACGCCGACTTGCCCTCAAAAATAACCATATCCCAGCCGGCGTTCTTTAGCTCGGCGCCGAAGAAGCCTCCGGAGTTCGAGCAGGCGATGGCTCCTGTAAGAGGCCCTTTGCAGACCACGGACCAGCGGCCCGACGTTGGCGCGATCGTGCCCGTCAGCGGGCCCGTCGCGAAGATCATTTTATTGTCCGGAGAGAAAGGATCGACTTTCGGGTCCGTTTCCTCGACGAGATACTTCGTCGCGAGACCACGTTGACCCATGTAATCATTTGCCCACTGCATGTTCAGCGGCTCGCTGGTGCAGGTGCCCGCTCCAAGATCCACTCGTAATATTTTTCCAGTCCAGCTCATATGAAACTCCTCCTTCCTTAATGATCGTTTATCAAAATTTTTTAGCCCCTTCGGGTGAGGTTTTCCGTCAGGCTAAGTTTCCTTTCATTTGCTATTGCTATTGACCTGCTTTTCAATGATTGCGCGCCTTACCGCCTTTCTCTTGGCCGAACCGTGGCCGAACGCCGACTGCCGCCTAGATTCACGCCTTAATTACTCGCCTCAGGTTCCGGTCGAATCACAGGACTACACATCAGGCGGCGCCCTCTTGCAGACCTGCCGAGATGACCGCGTGACGGCGCATTTTTTCGTAGCCCGTGCTGTCTTCTGCCATATAGGCCAGCGCGGTCGTCGGACAAGCCTCCACACACATCGGCGCGCCGCCACAAAGATCACACTTGGTCACCACCCCCGAATCGGGGTCGTAGTTAATGGCGCCAAATGGGCAGGCGATCGTGCAGACCTTGCAGCCGACACACACTTCTGCAGAGACTTCTTTGGCTCCTGTCGCCGGATTCACGGTAATCGCCTGAACCGGGCACACCACCATGCACCACGCCCCTTCACACTGGGTGCAGGTCGAGGGCACGTTGAGCGCGCCGCCGTCGAAGGCTGTTATGTCCATCACGGATTTAGAGACGTTGAACGCCCCCACCTTCCCGTAAGAGCACATCATTTCACACTGATGGCAGCCCGTGCAGGCATCAGCCTCCATAACCAACGCTTTGTGCATACCTCTCCTTCTAATCCTTCTAGAATCCTTGACTTGAATTCATCCTTGAACAGTCCGACGCCAAATCGGACTCGGATTCTCATATATTACACGCCTCTTTTAAAAATAGTACCGCCTCGCCCCGAGTTCGGGCGCTTCTGTCGATAACCCCATAACGAGCGGGATTTTCACCTCAGACGAAAGGCTTATCTGTCTGGACAGAGGATGGTTACCCGGCGACCGCCTGACATGACGCAAAAAACCCTAATTTTCGGTCTCCTGAAACTGGCCGCGGTGTCCGGGCTTCTTGCCGTCATCGTGGCCAATGTGAACTGGATCGATACGGTCAATCAAACCACAAGCGACGGCTCTGAGATCACGTTAACAGGCCGTATCGTGGGTAACTGGGATCAGGATACGGTCCGTTTCATTAGCGCAGACACCGCCGAGACGTTAACGGTCATTCGCGGCGAACAACCCGACGGGGCCCAGGTCACCGTCTCGCCGGGGCTCTTGACGTACGTCAAGAATCTGGATGGCTCCCTTTTTGTCATAGGCGCTCTGCTTTTCATCGTGTTCTTTATTTGTATCAACTCCCGATGGTGGTTTCTGCTCAGAGCCAATGGGCTGGGTGTGACCTTTCTCGAGGCGCAAAAATACGGCTGGATAGGCCTGTTTTTCAACAACGTCATTCCGGGCGCGACGGGCGGCGATGTAGCCAAGGCCGTGTATATCGCCCGGCGATGTCCCGGTCAGAAAATTCGCGCGATTGTCTCCATAGTAGTCGATCGCATTGTCGGACTGCTCTCACTTATTTTTGTGGGCAGCCTGGCGAGTCTCCTCGCAATGGAACGCTTTCCGGTGTTTGCCACCACGATCTGGCTGACGGGTCTCGCGGCCCTTTGTTTCTGCTTTCTTCTTATTAGCCCCACACTCCGTCGACTGATACGTTTCGAGATCCTAGTGTCCTACTTACCGTCAAAAATTGGCCTCCTGATAAAGGAACTTGACCAAGCCGTGATGCACTATCGAGGACACCTCGGCGGCATCGGTATCTGGATTCTGGTCAGTCCTCTGATCTACACGCTCTTTGTCGGCAGTTTCTTCTGCATGGCTGAGAGCCTGGGTGTCGGAATTGGCCTGGCGGATCTCTTTTTCATTGTGCCCGTGGCCTCGGTGGTTCAGGGGGTGCCGATCGCTCCGGCAGGCTGGGGTATCGGAGAGGCCGCCTATGGATTTTTAATTGGTAAGTTCGGTGCCGCGAGCCTCGTCGGGGTTGCCGGGGCCGAAGAGATCATGCGAACCCGGGGGGTAGCGCTGTCGGTCCTGCATCGCATCCATGTCGCCGCCTGGTCGCTGCTGGGCGGACTATTCATGCTTACCGAGAAAAAAATACAGCCCGCCGAGGCGGATTCAGGGAAGTCCGGATAAACACCTTTTAAAATGCGCTGATGCCCAAAACACCCATCTCCTTTGCGACCACGCCACAGCCCGGGCCTGATGGCACGCTATCGGTCACGATCACGCATCTGGAGATGACGCGCGCGCCCTCGGGTTCAGCCATGCGCTCGCCCGCAGCAGGGCTTGCGATCTTACGGGTCAAAACACCGACGGTGCCCTTTTATCGATTCCTCTACAACCACGTCGGGGAACCATGGCTTTGGTACGAACGCAGGGCAATGTCCGATAAATCTCTGGCCGAGGTGCTGAGTCATGAGAAGAATCAGGTCTACGTGCTGTATCGGGAGGGTGATCCAGCCGGCTATGTGGAATTTGATTACCGTGATGAACGCGAGGCCGTGTTGGCTTACTTCGGCCTGCTCCCGGGACACATTGGCAATAAACTCGGGCCCTGGTTTCTGGATTGGGCGGTCCGAACCGCCTGGCTGTCCAAACCTGCCAGGCTGATTGTCAACACCTGCAATCTCGACCACCCCAAAGCGATCATCGTCTACCAGCGCGTGGGGTTTCGTCCCTACCACCAGGAACAGAAAATAATTTCAGACCCGCGCCAATCGCCCTTCTGGCTTTCGCCGCCGGATGACGAGGTCGATTAACAGGATTCGCATCCTATGGTCTAGGCGACCTCGGCCTCATTCCCGCGCTTTCCGAGCCAGTCCTTCCGGTCCGGCGCTCGCTTTCTGGCGAGAAGAAGATCGAGCATCGAGTCTGTTTTCTTTCCCGAATCCAGGGTCAGTTCAATGAGGCGTCGCGAATCGGGATCCATCGTGGTCTCGCGCAACTGTGCGGGGTTCATCTCGCCAAGTCCCTTGAAGCGCTGAACATTGACAGCGCCTGTGCGTTTATCGCGCTTGATTTTCTCGATCGCCTCGTCTTTTTCCGCGTCATCCAACGCGTATACCACGTGCTTGCCCACATCAATCCGGTACAGCGGCGGCATGGACACGCACACCCGGCCGGCTTCAACCAATGGCCTGAAATGGCGCACGAAAAGCGCGCACAGCAAGGTGGCAATATGCGCGCCATCCGAATCGGCGTCCGCAAGAATGCAGACCCGCCCGTATCTCAACCCGGAAGCATCGCTTGAGCCCGGATCAACGCCGAGCGCGACAGCAATGTCGTGCACGGACTGCGAACCCAACACTTCGGCTGACTCAACTTCCCAAGTGTTCAGAATTTTTCCTCTTAACGGCAGAATCGCCTGAAAGTCCTTGTCACGGGCCTGTTTGGCTGAGCCACCGGCAGAATCCCCTTCCACCAGAAACAGTTCCGTGCGCTCAAGATCCTCGCTGGTGCAGTCTGCGAGCTTGCCGGGCAAGGTCGGCCCTGAAGCCACCTTCTTTCTTTCCACCTGACGAGCGGAACGCAATCGGCTTTGCGCGTTGGCAATTGCCAACTCGGCGATTCGCTCTCCCCACTGGGAATTCTGATTCAGCCATAGACTGAATTCATCCTTGACCGCAGCGGCCGTGACCGTTGCGGCATCACGGGATGACAGACGATCTTTGGTTTGCCCACTGAACTGTGGATCCTTCATCCGAAGCGATAGGACATAGGCACATTTTTGCCAAACATCCTCTGGCGCAATCTTGATTCCTCGAGGCAATAGCGAACGAAATTCACAAAACTCCCGAAGCGCTTCGGTGAGGCCCGTGCGAAAACCACTCACATGACTTCCACCCTGAGTCGTCGGAATCAAATTGACATAACTTTCCTCAAAACCCTCTGTGCCCGCTTCGATCCAGGTCACACCCCAATCGATTTGATACTCCTTTTGCACGATATGACCCACCCAGGCCGGATCCGGAAGCAGCTCAGAGCCATCCAACTGACCAGAGAGATAATCGAGAAGACCGTCCTCGTATTCCCAGGTCTCATCATTCTTTTTATTGTCTTCATCCTTGAAGTCAATTCGAAGACCCGAACAAAGCACCGCTTTCGCACGAAGCAGTCGCTTGAGTCGCGACACCGATATGGCCGGGGAATCAAAAAATCCTGGATCGGGCCAGAATCGGATGGTGGTACCGGTATTTCGCGCACCCACCTTTCCAACCGGCTTTAAGGGGCCGGTAGGAATACCGTCGCGAAAGGCCATCGCATACTGCTGGCCGCCCCTTCTGACGCTGACCTCCAGCTTCGTGGAAAGCGCATTGACTACCGAAACACCCACACCGTGAAGACCGCCGGAGAACGCATAGGATTTGTCAGAGAACTTGCCGCCGGCGTGGAGTCGCGTCAGGATGACCTCGACCGCGCTCACTTTTTCGCCCTTGTGCTTGTCGACGGGCATCCCACGCCCATCATCAGCAACAGAAGCCGAGCCGTCCTTGTGCAGAACGACGGATATGCGGCGTGCATAACCGCCAATCGCCTCATCAACGCTGTTGTCAACTACTTCCTGAACCAGGTGATTTGGTCTATCGGTCTGCGTATACATTCCCGGTCGCTTACGAACCGGCTGAAGTCCCGTCAGGACTTCGCTCGACGACGCGTCGTAGGTGCCCGCCCTGACACAGGGGACTCGGTGGTTAAGACGG
>JAYNKS010000007.1:0-6054 GCA_038111345.1 Gammaproteobacteria bacterium
TTGTTCTGCAGATAGACCCCGCTGTGGCAATTGACTAGGAACGAAAAGTCGAGTCGGTTTTTTGTGGCGACCTTATGCATATATTCGAATATCAAGCCAAAGAGTTAATGCGCGAGAGCGGCATCCCGGTGCCGCGCGGATTTCTTGCAACGACTGAGTCTCGCGCAGTCGAGGCGGCAGGTGAGCTAGGCGAAGGGCCGTGGGTCGTCAAAGCGCAGGTCCATGCGGGGGGTCGGGCCCAGGGTTATTTTCTGAATGACCGACATGTCTGCGGCGTGGTGTTTGCTATGACCGCGCTTGAGGTGGGAAGCGCGGCGCGGTCCATGTTGGGATCGGTTCTGGTTACGCCGCAAACCGCCGCACAGGGTGAGTTGGTGCATTCGGTGTACATCGAGTCTGCCGTAAAAACCCCCGTGCAGCTGTTTCTAGCGATGCTGGTGGATGGAGAGTCCGGGCAAATCGCTTGCCTTGCCAGTGCGAGAGGTGGTGAAGAGATCGAGTCCGCGGTCCGAGAAGATCCACATTTATTAATCAAGACGTCACTGGGTTCGGGGGAGCCGGTCCGCGCTCAGAGTCTCGACTCCATGGGATCACAACTGGGCTTAAATGACGAGGCAAAAGCCGCGCTTGGGCAGTTGATAAGCCGGCTACACGTGCTTTTTGTAGAAAAAGATTTATCGCTTATCGAGATCAACCCGCTTGGTGTAAGGGAAAACGGCAGTGTTATTGCGCTGGATGCCCGGATTACGGCTGATGACAACGCGCTGTACCGACAGTCGCGTCTCGCTGCGCTGGGCGTACGCTCCGAGGTCGGTTCTGTGGAGCGGGTAGCGGCTCAAAACGGCTTCAATTTTGTCCGATTGGATGGCGACGTTGGCACCTTCTCAAGTGGGGCTGGGCTTGCCATGGCGACGGTGGATGCCTTAACTCATATCGGTGCACGTCCGGCAAATTTTCTGGATATACCCCCAGTGCTCGAAGTCAGTCGGGTGAAGCAGGCGTTCTTGCTGTTACTTTCAGACGAGCGTGTCCGCTGTCTATTTGTGTATGTATTTGGCGCGGGCATCATGCGTTGCGACACGATCGCAGATGGATTACTCCTCGCTCATCTGGAAAAACCGATTACGATCCCTGTTGTGATGCGTCTCGCGGGAACCAATGCTGAGCTCGCGGCGTCCCGCCTTGAACGGTCAGGGTTACCTGTGGAATTGGTTCCGGACCTCGCTGCGGGCGCCTCACGGATCGCTGAACTGCAGTCAAATCCCGTCGAATCGGCGGCTACATCTGGCGGTTGGCGACGCCTTCTTAAATCCTTAGCGGGTGACAAAGGGATGGGTGCGTCGTGAGCATTCTGATTGACTCGTTCACACGCATTATCTGTCAGGGCATCACTGGTAAGCAGGGCACATTCCATTGCGAGCGCGCTATGGCGGCCGGAACCAATATCGTCGGGGGGGTTCGCAACGGCAAGGGCGGGACGCGTCACCTGGGCGTTCCCGTATTTAATTCCGTAGCCGACGCGGTTGGAGCGACGCAGGCAAACGCAACCGTCATTTTTGTGCCACCGGCGAACGCCGCTGACGCTATTTTGGAAGCGGTCGACGCGGAGATAGGGCTGATCGTCTGCGTGACCGAACGCATTCCCGTGCTCGACATCGTACGCGTCAAGGCGCGCTTGGAGACTTCATCCTCTATTCTTGTCGGCCCCAATAGCCCGGGCATAGCCGTCCCCGGTGTGGGCACATTGGGCATAATGCCGCAGGGAATATTCAAGCCGGGCTGTGTAGGGATCGTCTCCCGGGCGAGCACGCTCACCTACGAAGCCGTCAATCAAACCACCCGAAATGGTCTTGGCCAGTCGGCCTGTGTTGGTGTTGGCGCAGATCCAGTGGTCGGTCTTTCGCAGGGTGAATGTCTTCAACAATTTCTTCAAGACGACGAAACGAAAGGCATTATTCTCCTTGGTGAGGTGGGGGGTGTCTCAGAGGAAAGGGCGGCCGACTGGTTGCGCGATCAGGTCGTAAAAAAACCCGTTGTTGCTTATATCGCCGGCCAAACCGTTCCCGAAGGTCGTCGAATGGGACATGCGGGCACCATCATTCATTACGGGACCGGGACGGCGGAATCCAAGATTCGCGCGCTGAAAGGCGCTGGCGTTTTGGTGGTGTCCTCTCCCGTAGAACTGGGCAGCGCGATGGCTGATTTGTTGAAACACTCGGTGTAGAGCGGCAAGACAGATGAAACTTTCAGTTGCCCCACTGCGCACGGCCATCAGTCTAAAAGACCAGGTCTTTCGAAGTCTTCGAGAAGCCGTTGCCGCTATGGATATCTATTCTGGCGCCGAGCCTCCGCGCCTTGACGAGCGAAAACTTGCGGAAAGTCTGGGGGTCAGCCGAACCCCAGTCCGGGAGGCAATTTCCCGTTTGGAACAGGCCGGCCTGGTAAAGCATGTGCCTCGGCGGGGCACCTTCGTGGTGCGAAAAACCAAAAAGGAAATTCTGGAGATTATTTATGCGTGGGCGTCGCTCGAGAGTATGGCAGCGCGACTGGCCACCACACGCGCATCGGATCGTGAGATCGCTGGACTGCGCGAGATGCTCGGTCCGCTAGCGGGTGCTGACGGCGAAGCCCCGATTGATGAATATTCGCGGACGAACATCAGCTTCCATCAGGCGATCGTTTCGCTTGCTCACAGCGATCTCCTGACCGACCTTGCCGATAGTCTATTTATTCACATGCGCGCGATCCGGTCGCGCGCCATTCACGACGATGATCGGGCCCAACGATCCGTGATTGACCATGCGCGCATTATTCGGGCGATTGAAGAGCGCCAGACCGAGACGGCAGAGACGCTGGTTCGTGAACACGCGCTTCGACTCGCCGAGCACGTTGAGCGCAATGTGAGTTATCTGGATTGATGTTTGATTGCGTAGATGGTTTGACTGTTGAATTAATTTTGAACCTGGAGAAAGTTCTATGAAAGCGCTTGAGGGTGTACGAATTCTTGATATGACGCACGTTCAGTCCGGCCCGACGTGTACCCAGCTACTGGCCTGGTTCGGGGCGGATGTGATCAAGGTCGAGCGCCCGGGCGTTGGAGATGCCACGCGAGGACAGTTGCGAGATGTGCCTGACGCCGACAGCCTTTACTTCACGATGCTCAACCACAACAAGCGCAGTATCACGCTGAACACCAAAGACGATAAAGGTAAGGAAGTTTTTGCGCGGCTGATTAAGTCTTGCGACGTGATGGTGGAGAACTTTGCGCCTGGCGCCCTCGATCGTATGGGGTTCACTTGGGAGCGGATTCAGGAGCTGAATCCGCGAATGATTTACGCTTCGGTCAAGGGGTTTGGTCCCGGTCCGTACTCCGAGTGCAAGGTTTACGAAAACGTGGCCCAATGTGCGGGAGGCTCAGCCTCAACCACGGGTTTTTTGGATGGCCCGCCAACGGTGACTGGCGCGCAGATTGGTGATTCCGGTACGGGCCTGCATCTGGCGCTGGGAATTGTGACGGCGCTTTATCATCGTGAACACTCTGGGCGGGGGCAGCGTGTCCTCGCGTCGATGCAGGACGGTGTGTTGAACTTGTGTCGGGTCAAACTGCGAGACCAACAACGTCTAACCCATGGGCCATTGAAGGAGTACTCTCAATTCGGCGAGAACATTCCGTTCGGAGAGGCGACCCCTCGTGCGGGCAACGATTCGGGAGGTGGACAGCCGGGCCGCATTCTGAAATGCAAGGGCTGGGAGACCGATCCGAACGCCTATACTTACTTCATCACCCAGGCCGCAGTGTGGGAGAAGGTTTGTGATGTCATTGGACGGCCGGAGTGGAAAGAAGATCCTGATTACGCCACGCCCCTGGCGCGGTTGCCCCGTCTGAACGAGGTGTTCGAGGCGATCGAGCGGTGGACGATGACCAAAACGAAATTCGAAGTCATGGAGATCTGTAACCCGCTGGATATCCCTGTCGGACCTATTCTTTCGATGAAGGAGTTAAGCGAGGAACCATCTCTGCGCGAGACCGGCACCATCGTTGAAGTCGATCATCCGACTCGAGGCAAGTATTTGACGGTCGGAAATCCGATCAAGCTCTCTGACTCGCCAAGCGAGATCGAGCGATCGCCGCTCCTCGGAGAGCATACGAGCGAGATTCTTAAGGAGGTCCTTGGTTATAGCGCTAACGAAGTCGACGATCTTCGTGAAGCTGGGGTCGTGGGTAAGGAAGACGCGTAAAAGCCCGGGTGCTTCACGAAGACTTGGGCAGAAGGGGCCTATCAGTTCAATAGAGTGCTCGACAGCAGGCTGACGGTCCCTTTGGTTTTTTGACCATGTACCTGGGAGATCTTCAACGGAAGGAAAAGGTAATCGGGGTCGAACCAGTAGTAGAGCTCTCGGGAACTGTTTCGATCAACAAGATACTTGTTGACCTCTTCTGCCCGCGAAGCTACGTTGACGTGCTCCTCACCTTTAGGGATAAAGGTGTACTCGCGGACGCGATGTCCTTCGTGTACCGCTAGCGAAAACGTGTCCTTGCCCAAGGCGAGGCGTAATCGCGCCATCAATTCGAAGGTGAGCGGATCCTGAATGCCTGGCTGCAGAGCAAACTGCTGTTCTTCGCCTTTCGCAAAGCCGCGGCTTATCTGCTGATCCCAATCGAACTCAATTCGAATGTCGCGTTTTGGGTTCGGTTTTTTCTCGTTGATCGTGTAAAGCAGGGGCTGAATAACCCCATCAACCATTCGGAATCGAGATTCCTCGTAGACTGGGCCATACCCTGAAAGGCGAGCCACTCCCTTTAAGGTGAGCACGGTCCGCAGGCTATACTCACCTCCGTCCAGCTCCAGCGTCACAGATCGGACTGCATTAAAGCCGGAGTAATCGACAGCGTATTCCGACGAAAAAGGTGCCAGCACCTGCGCTAAGGGATCGGCCTTTGCGGCCAACGGAAAGCACAGAAGACTCGAGACCAGCCACGCCGTCGCAAGCCGCTGCATAGCCTGTAGGGAGAAAAGAGAAGCGTTTTGCTTAAGCATGTAATGGGATGAATACCAACCCGTGTTGGCGGGGATAGGGGTTTTTTTACTAACGAGCATCGACATGCGAGTGATCGTTTATAACATACACAAGTGTATCGGCGCCGTGGACCGGCGGTACGATCTGTCGCGTATTGTTGACGTGATCAACCATTACCAGCCAGACGTCGCGTTACTCCAGGAAGTCGTGCGCCACGGGAGCGTGTCAAGTAGCGCGTTACAAGTGGATATCCTTTCTGAAGCACTCGGGCTTTCGCACCGGGTATGGGTACCAAATGTGAGACCCGAGGAAAGCCGAGCATATGGAAACGCCATCCTCAGTCGATGGCCAATTGTCGATTCGGAGAACATCGACCTCACGATCGGACCCAAAAAGCGCCGGAGCGCGCTATACGCCAAGATTCGTGCACAGGTGAACCCTGGTGAGGGAGCGAAGCCTCACACGCGGACCATTCATTTCTTTAATCTGCATCTCGGGTTGTCTGGCATCGAGCGAAAGATGCAACTCAGAAAGATGCTCGGCAGTCAGCGGATGACCCATCTCTCTGGATCGTCTGCGATTCTCGTGGCGGGAGACATGAATGACGTATGGGGGTCTCTCGGGCGACAGGTGATGAAGCCAGCCGGATTTCGCGGAACCCAAAGAAAACCAAAAACCTTCCCCGCCTATGCGCCGGTCCGTCCGCTCGATAGCGTTTACGTTCGTGGTGCCCTAGATATCGAGGCGCTCAGCCCTTCACGACTCAGGTCAGCCCGACAGGCATCCGACCACTTGCCTCTAATTGCGGATATAGGTGATCTTTGAGGATCCGCCATCATCCACCCTCCTGTCGGGCGGATGATGGCGGTGGGTTTACTTTGTCGCACCCAATGCTTGATCGATATCGGTAAGGATATCGTCGATATGCTCAATGCCAATAGATAGGCGGACAAGATCTTCGCTGACACCAGATGTTGCCAACTCCTCAGGCGACAGTTGCCGGTGGGTGGTGCTGGCGGGATGACAGGCAAGTGA
>JAYNKS010000007.1:6064-22858 GCA_038111345.1 Gammaproteobacteria bacterium
CAGCTGGAGTGCATCGATGAACTTGGGCGCCGCTGACTTACCACCTTTCAAGCCAAAACTCATCACGCCTGATGCCCGGCCACCCATGTATTTGTCGAGGAGAGGCTTGTGCGGACTGTCGGGAAGGCCAGCGTACCGCACCCAGGCCACTTGCGGGTGGGCCTGAAGATGTTTGGCAACAGCCAGCGTGTTCTCACAGATTCTGTCCATACGCAGGGCCAGCGTTTCAATACCCTGCATGATCAAAAACGCGTTCATTGGGGTCTGTGAGGCGCCGATATTTCTCAGAGGCACCACCCGAGCGCGCAGAATATACGGGGGCAAACCGGTTTCAGTGTAGACCACCCCGTGATACGACACGTCAGGCTCATTGAGTCGAGAGAATCGCTCCTTATTTGCAGCCCAATCAAACCGGTTTGAGTCCACAATCATTCCGCCTATTATGGTGCCGTGTCCGGACATGTATTTGGTCAGCGAGTGAACGACGATGTCGCAGCCATGCTCAAACGGTCGACATAGGTAGGGCGTCGGGACGGTGTTGTCGACGATCACCGGAATCCCGTGGGCGTGGGCAATATCTGCTACTTTCTCGAGGTCGACGACATTCCCTGCTGGATTGCCGATAGATTCGCAGTAAACCGCTTTAGTGCGCTTATCGATGAGCGCTGCCATGGCGTCGAGATTTTCAGGATCGGCGAAACGCGCTTCTATTCCGAGTTGAGGAAAGGTATGAGCGAATAAATTGTAGGTTCCCCCATAGAGCGTCGACATACTTATGAAATTGTCGCCCGCCTCAGCAATAGTGAGCAGGGAATAGGTGGTGGCGGCCTGGCCGGATGATAGCGCGAGTGCGGCTACGCCATTTTCCATATCCGCAACGCGCTGCTCGAGTACGTCATTGGTCGGATTCATAATCCGGGTATAGATATTGCCAAGTTCAGCAAGATTGAAAAGATTGGCGCCGTGTTCGGTATCCCTGAAGGCATACGAGGTTGTCTGATAAATAGGGACCGCAACCGAGTTGGTCGTGGGGTCGGGCTTGTATCCCGAGTGAATCATTTTCGTTTCGATTCTCATGTATCCTCCTAACATAGGTGTAAGTCGCACGTCGCTTTAAAGTGAGGTTATGCTTTAACGACGCTACAGGAACTGGGCTTCCTGCTCAAGCGCCAATCTTTTTAGCCGTCAAAAAAGGGGTTCTGTTTATTTCCAATGATTAATCTGATCTATCAGGGTCAATGGCCTCTGTTTTTGATGATTCTGGTGGCGCTCGTCGCGTCGCTCTCCTGCCATGAGTTTGGTCACGCGCTGGCCGCGTTACGCTTTGGTGACGATACTGCCAAGCGAGCTGGCCGATTGACGCTGAATCCGCTTTCTCATATCGACCCGATGGGACTGATGATGGTCGTCTTCGTTGGCTTTGGCTACGCCAAGCCGGTACCAACCAATCCACGAGCGTTTAGATCCCGTTACGCTGAGCTCGTGGTTGCCGCCGCTGGACCGCTGATGAACCTTCTACTCGCCGTGGTCAGCATTAATCTTTATTTGCTGTCTCTTGAGATGGGCTGGCTCGATTTTGCCGACAAGGGTCCGCAGGTGTTTTTTGTGTATCTGGCGCAAATCAACCTGCTTTTGATGATGTTCAATCTGCTTCCGATCGGCGCGCTAGACGGACATTACATCCTGCCGTACCTGCTGCCTCGCCGAATCGCGAACGCCTATAGGTATTACAACCAGCGATACGGTAACTTTATCCTGCTCGGTTTAATTGCCCTTGCGATTCTCGGCCTTCCTATTTTTTCTACGGTCATCGGGTGGAGCACGGGATTGCTGCAATGGATCGCCTTTGTTTAGGGCATAAGCCGGTAATGCTGGAGGGAGGATCATGACGTCGGACAAGCATGGGGAATTTGAGTCGGACGCCTCCTCGGAGTCATTGTTGATCCGGGCGTACAGCCTCAAAACCCCTGAGGACGCCAGGGGGCTCTATCGAGACTGGGCAAAAACCTACGATCATCATCTCGAGAAGGGGCTTTTGTACCTTGGACCCGAAAAGATTGCAGCGATGTTGGCGGAGGGACTGGAAGAAAAGAGCGCTCGAATCATTGATATCGGCTGCGGCACCGGTCTGGTGGGCCAATACCTGGTATCCCGCGGATTTACCCATATTGATGGCCTCGATTTTTCTCCTGAGATGCTCGCGGTCGCGAGGTCAAAATCAATTTATCGGGAGTTGATTCAAGCGGATCTCGAGAAGCCGCTTGACCTGACACCGGGCACGTATCAGGGCGCTATCTCCTGCGGCACGTTTACGCACGGACATGTGGGACCCGGAGCCATCCGTGAGATATTCAAACTGCTCGCCAAGAATGCATTGTTCGCCTGCACCATTCACGGACATCTCTGGCACGAAGCGGGATTTGAGCGCGCTCTTACTCAACTGCAGGACGAGCGCGTCATGACCATCGAGGCGGTGAGGGACGAGGCGTATTTCGACGGTAAGGAGCCCGAGGGCAAATTCTGTATTTTTCGCAAATCCCCCGGTTGAGAAGGCATGCGTCTGTGTGCTTGGGCGATACTCGGAATGTTAGAATGCTCTGGCCCGCAATCTGGGCATATTCTTATGGCGGCGACAGTCAGTCTCCCCGGTGGCGAGAGGTTGTGAACCCGGTCAGGTCCGGAAGGAAGCAGCCGCAGCATCCGAATCGGGTGCCGGGGTCAGGCGGGCTGGCGCCGTCTCCAGTTTTCAAGGGCGAACGCCCGTGAATCGCGAGTCGGGCTGAGGATTTGATGAGTTATCAGGCGCTGGCCAGAAAATGGCGACCCAAACGTTTCGCCGATGTCGTCGGGCAGGCCCACGTCGTCAATGCGCTTCGCAACGCGCTTGAGCAGGACCGTGTGCATCATGCGTTTCTGTTTAGTGGGACCCGCGGAGTCGGAAAAACTACGCTTGCTCGAGTGCTGGCGAAGGCGCTGAACTGCGAGCGAGGCCCGGCGCCGGAGCCGTGTGGGGAGTGTGGGACCTGTCAGAGCGTCGATGAAGGGCGATTCATCGATTTAATCGAGATTGACGCGGCCTCGCGAACCCGAGTCGACGACACCCGCGAGATTCTGGATAACGTTCAGTATGCGGCCACCATGGGTCGCTACAAAATTTACCTCATCGATGAGGTACACATGTTGTCCGGGCACAGCTTTAATGCGCTCCTGAAAACGTTGGAGGAGCCACCGCCCCACGTTAAATTTCTACTGGCGACCACCGACCCTCAGAAATTGCCCGCCACGATCCTGTCGCGTTGCTTGCAGTTCAATCTTCGGGCCCTAGCACCTTCTGAGATTGCCGATCAGTTGGGACGTATTATCGAAGCCGAAGGCCTGTCTGCTGATGATGCGGGGCTTCAAATTCTGTCCCGCGCCGCTTCAGGCAGCATGCGAGATGCGCTGAGTCTCATGGACCAAGGTATCGCTTTTGGGAAGGGCGATGTGCTGGGTGAAAACGTGCGAGAGATGCTGGGCATGATTGAATCGCATCATGTCGACGCGCTACTTCGGGCATTGGTGAATCATGAGGCAGAGGCGCTAGTCCAGATCACCGCTCAGATGAGCGAGCGCTCGTTGGATTATGTGACTGCTCTCGACGAACTGCTGATGGTCTTGCACAACGCCTCGCTATATCAGGTTGCGCCGAAGGCGGTGGCAGCGAAGCAGGAGGAATCCGAGCTCGTGGACTTCTTGGCCTCTTCGTTAACTCCGGAAGATATCCAGCTTTTTTACCAGATCGGTCTGCACGGCAAGCGGGACTTACCCCTGGCGCCAGATGCGGCCTCGGGATTTGAGATGACGTTGTTACGGATGTTGAGTTTCAGACCCGACGAGGACGATAGCCCGGCGCAGGAGAGTAATGACCGTCCGACAACGGCCGCGCCCAAGGCGCCCTCTGGCGCTCAGCGCCCCGGCTCGCTTCGTCCCAAGATACAGAACGCCAAGGCGCAGGACAGAGCGCCTAATCTGCCCGAACCCAATGGCCTCGCCCAACCACCAGCAAAAACGCTCGAACCAAAAGAAAAGGCCCGGGCGTCGGCTACAACCAATACGGCAGGAGCCCATGATGCCTTAGGCACGGCTCAGGGTTGGGCCGCTTTTGTAGAGCAGGCTGGATTCAAAGGTCTCGCGTTGGAGCTAGCCATGAACCTTGCGCCCGTTTCCTATGACGGAGCGTCTCGCGCCTTAAGCGTGTCCTTGGCCGCAAGTCTAGGATCCTTACACAACAAGGCCCGTCAGGCAGAAATCGAAACCGCGTTGACTGGCTACTGCAACGAGACGGTGGTACTGATTCTGACAACCGATCAGGAGGCGACAGCAGAGACGCCCTCTGAGGTCAAAGCTCGACTTGAAAAAGAAGAAAAGGAGCGCGCCTACCAGGATCTGATGGCAGATCCTGATGTTCAGGATTTGCTGTCAGCGTTTGATGCAACTTTGATACCCGAGTCTGTAACGCCGGGAAAACAACAGAGGAAAAGTGAATGAAAGGACCTTTGGGCAATATCATGCGACAGGCACAGGAGATGCAGGAGAAGCTTAAGTCTGCCCAGGAGGCGCTCGCCACCGCCGAGGTCACGGGCTCATCGGGCGGTGGGCTGGTTGAGGTGACCATGACCGGACGACATGATGTTCGCCGTGTGTCCATTGATAGTGCCTTGATGGGTGACGATAAAGAGGTGCTGGAAGACATGGTCGCGGCAGCGGTGAACGACGCGGTGCGCAGGGTCGAAAAGGTCACGCAGGAGAAAATGGGTGGCCTCACCGCGGGATTAAATATCCCGGGACTGAACATCCCTGGTATCAATGGCTAGCGAAGCCGCGATCGAGAAGCTCAAGGAGGCGTTGCGCCGGTTGCCGGGCGTAGGTCCACGAACGGCTGGTCGAATGGCTTTTCATCTGCTGGAGCGAGACCGTGAAGGTGGGCAGTTGCTTGCCGAGGCGCTGACGGCGGCCGTGGCGGGGGTGACGCACTGCGAGCGCTGCAACAACTTCAGCGAAGCGACGTTGTGCCGGATCTGCAGCTCAGGAAAACGAGACGAAGCGTTACTATGCGTGGTTGAAACGCCGGCCGACCTGGACACCATCGAGCAGGCGGGTGCCTTTACCGGATATTATTTTGTGCTGATGGGGCATCTGTCGCCGCTGGACGGTGTTGGTCCTGATCAGCTCGGCTTTGATCGCCTGGTTGCGGTAATCGGGAAGAGCGCCACAAAAGAGGTCATTTTGGGCACGAACCTTACGGTTGAAGGTCAGGCGACGGCAGACTACCTAACCGACCTGCTTCAGGATAAATCGGTCACGATCAGCCGTCTGGCCCGGGGTGTGCCGGCGGGCGGCGAGCTGGAATACATGGACGCCAATACCCTGACCCAGGCATTCAGCGATCGTCGCACGCTCAACAGCGTACAGAAAAACGGCAGTTAGATCGCGACGCCCGTATGCCGGGATGGGTTAGCGTGAGCCAAAGACAAGCGGTTTGCCCAGGACACCTTCTCGGATAACGCCGTTATCAAATACCGTCCGACCTCCCACCACGGTGAACGTCGGCCACCCGGTTAGCGACCGTCCAGCGTAGGGGCTCCAACCGGCCCGGGTAAAAACGTCCTCATCACGAAGGGTGCGCTCGTTATCCATATCCACAAGGGTCAAGTCGGCGTCATAGCCGATCTCGATCATGCCCTTGTTGGGTATGCCGTACGTTTTCGCTGGGCCCCAACACATCCATTTCTGGACCTCTTCGAGCGAGCATTCTCCCGCTTTCATGGCGGTCAGCATTAAAGGAAGGGAGGTTTCAACACCAGGCATACCCGAGGGGGATTGCGGGTAGGGATTCGCTTTATCCTCAAGCAAGTGAGGGGCGTGATCAGTGGCAATGATGTCGATGGTCCCGTCATGCAGTCCGGCCCAAAGTTCGGGGGTATTCTCCGGATCGCGAATCGGTGGGTTCATCTGCACACGTGACCCTAACGACTGGTAATCGCGCGTATCCAGAAACAAATGATTCGGGATCACCTCGCAGGTAACCTGAGAGGGTTTACGACCTCGGAGGCGATGCACTTCCTCGGCCGTCGACATATGAAGAATATGAAGACGTCGACCATATTTCTCGCTAAGGGCCAGCGCCCGTTCGGTCGCAATCAATGCCGTCTGGGGATCGCGAATCGTCGAATGGATGGCATAGTCCGGATTGTTCTTCCCTTGAAGCAGGCTTTGTGTGCGGGCCCGGATTCTCGTCTCGTCCTCAGCATGTACGGCAATAAGTCGATCCCCGGCTGAAAAAATTCGATCCAGCTGCTGCTGGTCATCTACCAGAAGATCGCCCGTGCTGGCCCCCATGAAGATCTTGATGCCGCAGGCGGGGGAGGCAGAGTTCAATGCCGCCAGATTGTCGGCCGTCGCCCCGATGAAGAATCCAAAATTGGCAGCGCTGGTCTTGGAGGCGCGGGCAATCTTCCAGTCCAGTTGCTCCTGATCGATGGTCGCTGGGCGGCAATTGGGCATTTCCAGAAAACTGGTTACACCACCGCTGACTGCAGCGCGTGACCCAGAGCCCAGGTCTTCCTTTTCCGTCCCACCGGGCTCGCGAAAGTGCACCTGCGGATCGATTACTCCCGGCAGGAGCAATCGTCCGGCGGCATCAATCTCCTCATGGGCGGAGCCTGAAATTTGCGATTCGATCTTCTCAATCCGTCCTGATTCGCAGGCTACGTCGCCTTCGAGGATGGAGCCGTCAGTTCGGGCGATTCGGGCGTTTCGGACGAGAAGTTGGTACATGGGTCGTCAAGATCGGGATAGAAGTGCCCGAAGTGTACCCGACCCCGTCAAGGGGCTCCGCCAAGCCTCTTGGCGGAGATTTGGGATTACCCCATCAGGCGCTTTGGCGCTCGCGAATCTCACTCAAGGATTTGCAGTCGATGCACAGCGAGGCCGTCGGCCGGGCTTCCATCCGCTTGATTCCGATTTCAACACCGCAATCTACGCAATATCCATAATCTCCTTTCTCAAGATCAGAAAGGGAGTCATTGATTTTCTTGATAAGTTTTCTTTCCCGATCCCGGGTGCGCAACTCAAGTGAGCGATCGGTCTCGAGGCTCGCGCGATCGTTTGGGTCTGGCAGGCTGATGTTTTCGTCCTGCATCACTGACATGGTTTTCTCGATATCCTCGATGAGCTCCTGTTTCCAGGCATTGAGGATGTCGCGAAAGTGAGCCGATTGGATGTCTCCCATATAGGGTTCCCCGCGCTTTGGGCGGTGGGGCTTGATTCCGTGAATGAGTTCGTCGACGATTTTTTTCTTTGTTGCGGGCATTGATTTACACTGCGCGTGGGTCAATAAACCCACTGTTCGTAAATTCTGAAGGCGCCGCAATCTATCAGGTTAGTCCAGCAGATGCAACGCCAGAAAACCCTCAAAAAGGCTATCAAAATGACGCTAGAACTTCGTTATTCGCCCACTTCACCCTATGTGAGAAAGGTCAGCGTGGTGCTGCTTGAGACGGGCCAGGACGCCTCTGTCAAGCGCATTGGCACGAATCCATGGGATCCGCAAACCGATCTCGCCGAGAACAATCCGCTGGGTCGGGTACCGGCTCTCGTTACTGAATCGGGGGAGCAGATTTTTGACTCACCCGTTATTTGCGAATATCTGGACGGCCTTCACTCTGGAACCAAGCTTTTCCCTGATGAATTAGGTGACCGCATGACGGCGCTAAGGCTTCAGGCGCTCGCCGACGGGATTTTGGATGCCGCGGTCTCCGCGGTTATTGAACGTGTCAGAAGACCTGAACCTTACCGATGGGATGGATGGGTGGACCGCCAACTAAAAGCCATTCACCAAAGTATCGATTGGCTGGAAGCGCACGCCCAGTGGCTAAGTCAGCGTGTTGATATCGGCACGATATCGGTAGGCTGTGCCTTGGGTTATCTTGATTTTCGTTTTTCGAGTGAGCCGTGGCGAGAGGGGCATGAAAAATTGACCGCCTGGTATGAGGAATTTTCCAAGCGACCTTCGATGCGTGAGACGGTGCCTCAAGACTAATTCGGTCCTCGGTGGGGCATGAAGTTCCGATATAATTAAGGCTCTCGCTCAGCCCGCTGACGCGTCGCGCTGGCGGCGCCCAGAGCCTGTCAATCGGCCCATTTAGAGGACGTGCGTTGGCGGAATGTCGCCAACGACACGTTCGAGAACGTGGATACCAACGTTATTTTTTCTACATGCGTCTAAAGAAAATCCTCGTCTCAGGCTTCAAGTCGTTTGTTGACTCCACCACGATAACGATTCCAGCAGATCTCACCGGAATCATCGGTCCCAATGGTTGCGGTAAGTCGAACGTGATCGATGCGGTGCGCTGGGTCATGGGTGAGAGCTCGGCCCGAAAGCTCCGCGGCGACAGCATGACTGACGTCATTTTTAATGGTTCCGAGGCGAGAAAGCCTGTCGGGAAGGCATCCGTGGAACTGGTGTTCGATAACACCGATGGCAAGAGCGCTCAGGTCTATGCCCGCTACAGCGAGATCTCCGTCAAGCGCACCCTGTCGCGTGATGGGACCTCAGAGTACCTCCTTAATAAGGCGACCTGTCGGCGCCGGGATATCACGGATTTGTTTCGCGGAACGGGGCTTGGCCATCGTTCGTACTCAATCATTGAGCAGGGCATGGTCAGCCGGATTGTCGAAGCGCGTCCTGAGGAGTTGCGCGCGTTCGTTGAAGAGGCGGCGGGCATATCACATTACAAGGATCGTCGTCGGGAAACAGAGACACGCATGCGTCATACCCGGGAGAACCTTAGCCGGGTTGATGACATTCGCAAGGAACTGGACACGCAGTTACGACGACTCCAGCGTCAATCTCAGGCCGCACGTCGTTACACCAAATTAAAGGAAGAGGAGCGCGAGGTCAACGGCCAGCTCCTGGCTATCCGCTATAAAAATCAGAAGCTGCGTGTGGAAGCCCAATCCTCTAACACGTTGCAGGCTCAGACTGTTGTCGAAAGCCACCTTAGTGAGCAACGGGCGATCGAGAGTCAAATTGAACGGCTTCGGGCGGACGAGTTAAACGCTCAACAAAAAGTGAATGATCTGCAGGCCACGTTTTATGCGGTAGGTGCAGATGTCGCATCGGTTGAGCAAGCGATTGAACATGCTCGCGAGACCGGCGAGCAGCAGCGAGCAGAGTTCGAGCGATTGGAAGTGACGCTCGGTGATATTCGCAGCCAGTATGCCGAGGACAACAGCCGTATTGAATCCCTCCAGAGCGAGGTCACTCGGCATGCGGATGAGCGAGGGGTCCTCGCGGAGTAGTTGGATCAGGCACTCACCACACAAGCCGAATGTGAGGGCGACTATGAGCAATGGCAGCAGCGATGGAACGAATTTTCCCAGCGCGTGACCACGCCGATTAAGGATCGCGAGGTCCAACGGACCAGAATCGAACAGCTCGAGGCCAGCGACATTCGGGCTCAGGAGCGTTTAGCCCGTCTAGATGAGGAGTTGACGCAGTTGCTTCAGGAAGAAGAAGCGCTTGAGGTAGAAAAAGCCAGGGTCGATGCCGGCGAACGCGAGACAGAACTGCTGCAGGCTGAGGGAAGAAACGAGACGCTAGCGAGGACTATTAGTGAGGCGCGCAATAAGGTCGAGATACAGTCCCAGTCGCTGGATGAGCAGCGAGAACAGATGCTCACGGCTCGCAGCCGGCTGCAATCGCTGGAAGATCTTCAAGGGGAGTCCTTGGGGCGAAACGAGGAGTACGACGCTTGGCTTAGTCGGCGGGGGTTGAGTCATGCGCCGTTGCTTGCCAATGAGATCCGGGTGCACGGTGGATGGGAGCGTGCTGCAGATGCGGTGTTTGGTCTTCGGCTGACCGGCCTGGGTGTCACCGATCTCAGGGGTTCGTTGGCCGAAGAATCGGATCTGCCTCGCCAGAATCTCTTCCTGGTTGAGTCGGGAACCTCCACGGCGTCAAGCACGGATGATCAGCTGCTGAACTTTGTAGATTGCGATCGCTACGACCTGGGATCCATGCTAAGCGGCGTGCTCGTATGCGAAACCTTGAGTGAGGCGCTATCGAGGCGAGGGGAACTGCAACCTGGAGAAAGTTTTGTTACCCGCAGCGGTGTATTGGTCGGAAAAAACTGGGCGCAGGTCTCACGCGAATCCAACGGCGCGGAAGGATTCCTCGAGCGGGAGGAAGAAATCACCCGATTACAAACTCAGGTTCCTGAATCCGTGGAACGGGTGGCCAAGCAGGAAGCGGAACTGGAGCAGCTTCGCCATCACATTAAGGATCTGGAGTCGCAACAGGAGTCCTCGCAGTGCGTCACGGCGGACATACGGGAGACCTTCCAGGCGGCGCGACAACGATTGGCTGGCAAACAGGCACGCTTCGATCAGATTGAGGGTCGGCGCCAGCAGTTAACGAGCGAGGTTGAAGAGCTTGGCTCCGAGTTAACAAAGACCGAAGCGCAACTGGATGACGCACGGCGTTACTTTGCTATCGCCGAAGACGAGAGCGGAGAGCTGGAGCAGCAACGGTCCGCTCTTCTGGGTGAAAAAGACGTTATTGGCCAGGCGCTCGCCCAGGCTCGGCAGCACGCCCAGCTGGCGCGGGACCGTCGCCACGAGACAGAGCTCCTTTTGCAGCATGCCCGCGCCTCCCTCGAGACGCATCAGGCGAGCGTCCAGCGGCTCGCTGCCCAGAGTGAACGAATGCAGGCGCGTTACGATGATCTGAAACAGCGTCTCGAAAGTGGAGAAGATCCCGGCATCGCCCTGGGCGAGAGACTGCAGACGTTATTGACGCAGCGCGCAGAGGCCGAGTCCTTACTCGCGGTAGGACGACACGATCATACGCTGATCGAAACTAGAATTCGTGAGCAGCATGGCGCATTGTCGTCTAAAGAGCAGGAGGTGGCATCCGCCCGCGACACCTTGCAGGATGAAAGATTAAAAGCCCAGGAACTCTCGGTCCGACTGGAGACCTTAGCCGAGAGTGTTCGCGCGGAGCGTTATGTGCTTGACGAACTTCTTGCTGCGTTACCGTCGGAGGCCGACGAGGGTGTTTGGCTTGAACGTTCAGAGGGCCTGGCTCACAAGATTGAGGCGATCGGCCCTGTAAACCTTGTTGCGATCGAGGAATACGAAGAGCAGGCAGAACGTAAAACCTATCTTGATTCGCAGCATGGGGACCTCATGGAGGCGTTGGAGACCCTTGCAGGCGTTATTCGTAAAATCGACAAGGAGACCAAGGAGCGGTTCAAGAGCACATTTGACGAGCTAAACAAAGGATTTTCAGACTTCTTTCCCAGCCTTTTTGGCGGGGGCAGTGCCGTTCTGGAACTGACCGAAGACGATCTGCTGACGACCGGGGTGACGGTCATGGCGAGGCCCCCCGGAAAACGCAACAGCACGATTCATCTTCTGTCGGGCGGAGAAAAGGCGCTCACAGCGGTGGCGCTCATGTTTGCCTTGTTTCGTTTGAATCCGGCGCCGTTCTGTATCCTGGATGAGGTGGACGCGCCCCTGGATGACCGAAACGTCGAACGCTATTGCAAGACGCTGAGAAGCTTGGCTGAGGTCTCGCAGTTAGTGGTGATCACGCACAACAAGATCACCATGGAGTCGGCCGATGTGCTACTGGGCGTGACGATGGGGGAACCGGGCGTTTCTTCGATTGTGTCAGTCGACATTGACGAGGCGGTCAAGCTCGCAGCGCAATAGCCATGACCCTGCAATTGGCATTGATTCTGGTGGGCGCTTTGGTGCTCGCTGCCGTGACCGGGATTTCATTATGGCAACAACGGAATAATCAACGCCCTTTGGTTCGCCTGATTCAGGTGTGGATCCTGCAGAGAATTGAGAACTTCAACCTCGAAGATGTAAAAAACTGGCTTAAGCCCCAGCGCCTTGCTGAACGGCTTGCCCAACGTGAGCCGTCCCTCATGCCTTCCGGTGACTTTGAGCCGAGCGGCGCACGGACGGAGTCCTCTGCTCAAGGAACCGATGAGGCGCCTGAGCCCCAGGGTGCTCCTGACGGGGAGTATCCTATAAGTCGTATCCAGTCTCTGAGCGCCGATATTGGCGGGCGACCCCTCAAAATTGATTATTGGGTGCGCCTGCCGGGACCTAATCTGGTGTCGCGGGATGGCGCCCTTGCGGTTTTCCGCCAACACGAGATTCCGCTAGAGCGACCCCGATCAATACACGGTCGCACGGATCCAGGAAATGCCTGGCTCGACTTAACCTCCGCTCCTGTTGATGAGGCGTTTTCCGATCTCATCGTCAGTCTTCAGATGGCTGATCGGCACGGGCAAACCAATGAGTCTGAGTTGACGCGCTTCAACAACCTCGCGTACCAGATGTCGGAGGCGCTTAATCGCCCGATGGAATTCGACATGTCTATTGAAGAAGCGTTACCCGAAGCCGGGCGGCTAGCGCGTTTCTGCACGGAATTTGATTTGATTGCGGTTCTCCATATCGAACCGAGACCGGGTTCGGGTTTTCGAGGTCCGGATATCTCCCGTGTGCTGGAGCGTGCAGGGATGCGCCTGGGTAAGGACGAAGTCTTTCATTTGTTCGACGCTCGGACAGGAGTCAGCCGTTTCAGTTTGGCCAACCGTTCGGAAGAGGGACGTTTCAGTTATGAGGATTTGGGATCAGGGGTATTACGGGGGCTTGCCATTTACATGAATGTGCCTCGGGTTAGCCGACCGTCGGCAACCTTTGCTGACTTAATGTCAGTGGCTAATTATGTTTGCACTGAACTTGATGGTTTGCTTGTTGATCCTGAGGGAGAAATCATTAGTGACAGCCACCTTGAAGCAATCCGGCGCCAGGTCCACTCGCTCGAGGCGTCTATGCGTCGGTATGGCATCGCACCCGGTTCGGAAGAAGCCCGACGCCTTTTTTAACCGTGGCATGTTTTAAGTGACCACAAAAGACGCTGCGGCTTTAAAAAAGATAATCGCCTTGCGGGCGGAGATCGAAGAGCACAACTATCAGTATTACGTGCTGGACGAGCCGACCATCCCCGACGGCCGCTACGATAGCCTGCTTCGCGAACTGAGCTCGCTTGAAGAGGCATTTCCCCAGTTTCGCTCATCGGATTCGCCGACGCAGCGCGTGGGTGGCGCGCCTTTGGATCGGTTCGAGTCGGTCGCTCATGACGTACCCATGCTGTCTCTCAATAATGCGTTTTCGACGCAAGAGGTCGCCGATTTTGACCGCCGGTGTCGAGAAGGAAGCGGGCAGACGATCATCCATTATGTTGCCGAGCCGAAGATCGACGGGTTGGCAATCAGCCTGCTCTACGAGAAAGGCAGACTTGTACGGGCAGCCACTCGCGGTGACGGGCGGACCGGCGAAGACGTGACGTTGAACGCACGTTCTGTCCCTTCCATTCCCCTGGTGCTCCGGGGCAAGTCTTTTCCGGCGACATTGGAAGTTCGCGGCGAAGTGTTTATGCCCATCGCAGGCTTTCAAAAGTTAAACGAAGAGCAGCGTTCGCGGGGCGAGAAGCTGTACGCCAACCCGCGAAACGCGGCGGCGGGAAGCCTGCGGCAGCTGGATCCACGCCTGTGTGCGAAACGACCGCTTGCGTTTTTCTGCTATGCGTTAGGAATATGGCAGGGCTCAAAGGCGCCGCAAACCCAGATGGATCTGCTTCATCAGTTCAGGGCGATGGGGCTCCCCGTGAACCCGCTCGCCCGAGAGGTGGTGGGGATCGAAGCGTGCTTAACGTATTACGAACATATTCTTGAGCAGCGTTCCGCATTAGCGTATGAAATCGATGGCGTTGTCTACAAAGTGAGCCCTGTCCGTGATCAGCAAGCGCTGGGTTTTGTTTCGCGTGCACCCCGCTGGGCTATGGCTCATAAGTTCCCGGCGCAAGAGGAAACGACCCAGATCAAGGCGATCGAGATTCAGGTTGGTCGCACCGGCGCACTGACGCCGGTCGCTCGCCTTGAGCCGGTATTCGTTGGGGGCGTGACCGTGTCCAATGCGACGCTACACAACGCGGCCGAGATCGCGCGATTGGATGCGCGTGTGGGAGACACGGTCGTGGTTCGCCGCGCAGGCGACGTTATTCCGGAGGTGGTGTCGGTGGTCTTGGCAGAACGGAAAAAGGGCGCGAGACGTTTTAAGTTTCCCTCTGAGTGTCCGGTTTGCAATTCCAAAGTCGCTGTGGACACGGGTGGAATCATCCGTCGTTGCACAGGGGGCTTGATTTGCTCTGCTCAAGTGAAGGAAGCGATAAAGCATTTCGTTTCCCGCCGGGCTTTAGATGTTGAGGGGATGGGAGAGAAACTGGTGGACCAGTTAGTCGACATGACCCGAATTAAATCTCCCGCGGATCTTTTTACCCTGACGCGTGATGAGCTTGCCGCGTTGGAGCGGATGGGCAGCAAGTCAGCGAGTAATCTGATTGAGGCGCTGGAGAAAGCACGCTCCACCACGTTGGGCCGGTTTTTGTATGCGCTCGGGATTCCCCAGGTGGGTGAGGCAACCGCGCAGGCGCTGGCCGATGCCTTTGGGGGTCTTGATCGTCTGATGGAAGCCTCTGTGGATAGGCTGGAAGAAGTGCCTGACGTAGGCCCCATCGTGGCCGGCGAGATCGCTCGCTTTTTTAGGGCGACTCATAATCGTGCGGTTATTTCCGATTTGCGCGAGCGCGGTGTGGTTTGGCAAGAGGGGCTGCCGGTATCGGCGCCGGCTGTAGCGGGCTATTTTTCGGGAAAGACCGTGGTGATCACGGGCACCTTACCCGGCATGAGTCGAGATCAGGCAAAGGATTGGTTGATGGCTCGAGGCGCCAAAGTCACAGGCAGTGTCTCCAAGAAGACCGACTTCTTGATTGCAGGCGAGGAGGCAGGCTCAAAGCTTGAAAAAGCTCTGGCCCTGGGTGTCGCCGTCCTCGACGAGGACCAGATGCGCGCAATGGGCGAGTGATCATCCTTGTCGGTGCGCCGTCCGGGTCTGGCGAGGCCCGACTCTTCTCGGCAGGGTTACTCCGATACGTTAAAATTCAGCCGTTTTTTGTCCGCCCGCATCAGGGTAACACCCGGAGACTTTACTGTTGCAATCGCAAAATAGTTTTGGCGCCAGAACCACGCTTTCCGTCAATCAAACCCGCGTCGAGATATACGCACTCGATGCCCTAGCTGCCCGATATGACCTGGACCGGCTTCCGGTTACGCTAAAAATTCTTCTGGAAAATCTCCTTCGTACGGAGGATGGCGTTAGCGTGCGAGCCGCCGACATCGAAACGCTAGCGGGCTGGCGACCCGATTCAACGAGCGCTACCGAGATCGCGTTTACGCCAGCGCGTGTGTTGATGCAGGATTTTACGGGCGTGCCCGCGGTAGTTGATCTTGCGGTGATGCGCGAGGCGGTGGCAGCTCTTGGGGGCGATGCGCAAAAGGTTAACCCGCTTTCACCGGCCGACTTGGTTATTGATCACTCGGTGATGGTCGATCACTTTGGCAAGGCCAGTGCACTTAAAGATAACGCGGCCCTTGAGTACGACCGAAACGCCGAACGCTACGCCTTTTTGCGCTGGGGTCAGGAAGCCTTCAGCAATTTTCAGGTGGTCCCGCCGGCGACCGGTATCGTGCATCAGGTGAACGTTGAGTATCTCGCTAGTGTGGTCTTCCAACAGGACCACTCCGGTCAGTCGTTGGCCTATCCCGACACGGTTGTGGGCACGGATTCGCACACGACGATGGTAAACGGTCTTGGGGTGCTGGGTTGGGGTGTCGGCGGTATTGAGGCGGAGGCCGCGATGCTCGGACAGCCCGTGACCATGCTGATACCCGAAGTGGTTGGATTTGAACTGAAAGGGGAGCTGCCCGAAGGGGCAACGGCGACGGATCTTGTGCTGATGGTGGTTGAGATACTTCGAAAGAAGGGCGTGGTCGGAAAGTTTGTGGAATTCTATGGTGAGGGGCTTAACCATCTGTCGTTGGCAGATAAGGCAACGATCGCGAACATGGCACCTGAATATGGTGCGACCTGCGGTTTTTTTCCGGTTGATGCGGAAACACTTAATTACTTGAGACTGACGGGTCGATCAGAGGAGGATATTGCGCTGGTGGAGGCCTACTGCCGGCGTCAGGGGATGTTCCGCGACGCGGCAAGTCAAACGCCGGAGTTCGACGATATCGTCTCTTTGGATCTGGCCTCGGTTGAGGCGAGCATCGCCGGCCCTAAACGGCCCCAGGACCGAATTGCCCTGCGCTCGGCTAAACAGGATATTCGCAGCGCGCTCGCTGAGACGCGACAGGATAAAGACAAGCGCACGCAGTCGATTTCGGTCAATGGCCAGGATGGACAACTATCCGATTTGTCGGTTGTCATCGCCGCGATCACCAGTTGCACGAATACCTCGAATCCAGGCGTGATCATGGCGGCCGGTCTGCTCGCGCGAAACGCACGCCAGCATGGCCTCAGCGTGAAACCCTGGGTCAAGACCTCCCTCGCTCCCGGCTCTCAGGTGGTCACCGATTATCTTCGCAATGCGGATCTTTTGGATGATCTTGAGGCGGTAGGTTTCGCGGTGGTGGGCTATGGATGCACCACCTGTATCGGCAATTCGGGTCCGTTACCAGCCCCTGTGAGTAGCGCTATTAAAGACGGTGAGCTAATCGTCTCTTCCGTGCTTTCAGGCAATCGCAACTTCGAAGGTCGGGTCCATTCGGAAGTGCGCATGAATTTTTTAGCCTCACCCCCTTTGGTGGTGGCCTATGCGCTCGCAGGAAC
>JAYNKS010000008.1:0-22556 GCA_038111345.1 Gammaproteobacteria bacterium
GAGCAAGCCCTGTGGTACGCGCCCGACGGCATGGATCCTGTCGAGGAGATTACCTTCCTGCGCTCAAACGCGTTCGAGCCCATCAAAAACGAGTGCCTCAACGTCCGCAACAACGTGGGTCTTTGCGATATCTCATCGTTCGCCAAATATGAAGTCACCGGCTCCGGTGCAAGAGAATGGCTAGACGGGCTGCTGGCCAACTCGCTCCCGCGCACGGGACGACTGGCGCTCACGCCCATGCTCAACCACAACGGCAAGCTCATCGGTGATTTCACTGTCGGGACCTTGTCGGATGAGCACTTCTTTATTTTTGGATCGGGCGCCGGCGAGCAGTATCACATGCGCTGGTTCGAGTCCCATCTGCCGGTGGATCAGAGTGTTTCCATTCGGGCACACGGCATGGGTCTTCTGGGACTTTCCATAGCCGGTCCAAAATCTCGTGAACTTCTATCCCGTCTCACTGATGACGACGTGTCTCAGGCGGGATTTAAGTTTTTGGATTTCAAACGTCTTGATCTCGGGATGATCCCCGTGCTGGCGGGCCGCGTCACGTTTACCGGGGATCTGGGCTACGAGTTTTGGGTAAAGCCTGAGTTTCATGCACGCCTGTGGGACGATATCCTCGAAAAAGGGGCTGAGTTTGGCATCCAACCCTTCGGCGCCAGAGCCATGCGGTCATTAAGCTTGGAGAAAAGTTTTGGGTCATGGGCCACCGAATATCGACCGATCTATGGGCCGTATGCCGCCAAGCTCGATCGTTTTGTGAATCTCAAGAAGGAAGCATTCATCGGACGAAAGGCGGCGAGCAATGAACAGGAGCAAGGTCCTGCAAAAACGCTCGTGACGTTTACGGTCGACGTAAATGAATGTGATGTCATGGGGAACGAGCCTATCTACAAAGAAGGCGAGATTGTCGGGTACGTTACCTCAGGCATGTACGCGCATTATGTGGATCAGTCTGTCGCGCTCGGCTATGTGCCCTCGCATCTTGCGAGCGAACTCTCGCCTGGCGGGTTTCAGATTGAGATCTTCGGAGAGATGCGTCCGGCCACGATCGCCCCAGAGCCTTTATTCGACCCGACCGCCTCGAGAATGCGCGACTAAACGCTCTGCCTCGCCTATGGCAAAAAAGCCCAATGTTGTGCTGATCATGGCCGATCAGCTGGCTCCGCAGTTTTTGCCTTGCTACGGTCACCCGATTGTTAAGGCGCCCGCCATCCAGCGCCTCTCCGAGAACGGCGTGACCTTTGATGCCGCCTACACCAACTCGCCGCTTTGCGCCCCATCACGATTTGTCATGATGTCGGGTCGACTGCCAAGCGCTATCGCCGCCTGGGATAACGCGGTTGATTTTTCGGCGGAGGTGCCTACTTTTTCGCATTACCTTGAGCATCTGGGATATCGAACCTGCCTGTCCGGAAAGATGCACTTTGTGGGCCCGGATCAACTGCACGGCTTCAAAGATCGACTGACCACTGATGTCTACCCCAGTGACTTTACCTGGCATCCTGAGTGGGGCCAGCCCAACAAACGCCTCGACTGGTTTCACAACATGGAAGTGGTAACCAAAGCAGGCCCCTGCGTACGCTCCATGTATCTGGATTACGATGACGAGGCGGTCTTTCATGCAAAGCGTTATCTGTTCGAGCGCGCCCGTGAGGATAATGATCAGCCCTTTATGCTCACGGTCTCATTCATCCAGCCGCATGACCCGTATCTTTGCCGGCAGACGGAGTGGGATATATATGAAAATGTTGATATCGATCTGCCCCGGTTAGGCCCTAACGATATTGAAGATCATCATTCTGCGCGCCTGCGATACAGTTATGGCGCGAGCGATCTTGACCTTGATGACGATACCGTTCGGCGCGCGCGACGGGCCTATTACGGCTCGATTAGTGATATTGATGGCAAAGTCGCTGCATTGACTGAGGCGCTGCACGAATCCGGTCTGTCGGAAAACACCGTGGTGATTTTTACCTCAGACCACGGCGATATGCTGGGCGAGCGCGGCATGTGGTTCAAGATGTCGTTTCTGGATCACTCCGCCAGGGTGCCGCTTATCGTGCATTTTCCAAGCCGTTTTGCGCCCAAGCGAGTGTCCCAGGCCGTATCGCTGGTTGATTTGCTTCCTACCCTTGTTGATCTCGCCTCTGACGAAAAGGATTTTGACTTTCCAACGCCGATCGATGGGCGGTCACTCTTGCCGCATCTTCACGGCGACGACGGGCATGACGAGGCATTAGGTGAATACTTTGCTGAAGGCACAGATACGCCCATCTTTATGGTGAGGCGCGCTCAAATGAAGGGCGTCTACTCAAGAACTGACGGCATGAAACTCGTCGACCTCGGGAGCGATCCACTCGAGACAACCAATCTTGCCGCGCAAACGCGTTTTGCAAACGACGCGAGCGCGCTTCAGTCCGAAATTGAGAGTCGCTACGACATTGAGGCCCTTACCGAGAAGGTTCTGGAAAGCCAGCGCCGACGCGCGTTTCTTAAGACCGTCATGCGTCAGCAAGGAGTAGCCTGGGATCATCATCCCGCCTCAACCGCTGAAAAGAGTTACGTGAGAAACTCGATGCCGATCTACGAGCTGGAAAAACGAGCTCGCTTTCCCTCGGTCTAGTCTTAATGGCAACGAGCCACTATCCATATCTCTTTTCGCCTCTTGAAATCGGCCCCCTCTCGGTTCGAAATCGAGTATTGATCTCCGCCCATGTGCCTGGCTTTGCCGAGAACAATAAACCGGGCGAGCAGTATGTTGCTTATCATCGCAACTACGCCAAAAACGGCGTCGGCCTGCAGATCACGGGCGGGACGCCTGTTCACCCATCGGGTCTACTGAGCGCGAGTTCAGACGGGCTTTGGAACCTCGATGACAGCATTATTCCGGGCTACCAAACCCTGAGCGATGCCGTTCACGCTGAAGGCGGTCGGATCCTGGCGCAACTGGCGCACAGCGCTGGCACGGTTCTTATTAATCAGCCAGGTCGAGAGAGTTGGTCGGCTTCAGCCATTCGATCGGAAACCACCGGCAACATCTCTCACGAAATGACGCGTTCAGAGATTGTCGAGGTCATCGAGGCGCATGCCGAGGGCGCCCGGCGGGCCATCGCAGGCAATATGGATGGGATCGAAATACTCGGCGCATTTGGGTATCTGCCTCAGGCTTTTCTATCGCCCCTCACCAATCATCGAAAAGACGACTACGGCGGTTCGCTGCAAAACCGCCTTCGCTTTTTGATTGATCTGCTGGAGTCTGTTCGTGCCGTTCTGGGCAAGGACAAGGTACTGGGCGTTCGCCTTCCGGGCGATGAATTCGAACCTGGCGGTTTAGACCTTGAGCAAATGAAGATCATCTGCCTGCGTCTGGCCGACTCCGGGCTGATCAATTACGTAAATATCATTGCGTATACCAATATCTCTCACCTGGGTCGAAGCAAGCACTGGGCGCCTACGCCAACACCACACGGCACCTTCGTTCACCTCGCTTGCGCTATTCGTGAGGTCGTCGACATTCCCGTATTTGCGGTCGGTCGAATCGTTGACCCGACACATGCAGAGGATATTCTCGCTCGCGGTCAGGCCGATATGGTCGGCATGACTCGCGCCCATATTTGCGACCCGCAGATCCTGCCTAAACTTAGGGGGCAGGTGAAAAGCAACATCAGGATTTGTGCCGGCGCAAACGTCTGTATCGCCAATCGCTACGTGGGCAAACCGATTCGCTGCATTCAAAACGCCCTTTTGCCTACACCCGGTGCAACGCTTGACCCGACCCTAACGCCAAAACGAATTGTCGTCATCGGAGCAGGGCCCGCAGGTCTTGAGTGCGCACGCATTGCGGCAGAACGTGGTCATCACGTGGAGGTCTTCGAAGCATCCGATACGCCCGGCGGGCAGCTCGCGCTCTGGGCTCGTGCGCCCTCACGCAAGGAACTTGCCCGGGTCATCGATTGGCGTATCGATGAGCTCGCTCGGCTCAAGGTGCCGGTTTTCTACCACCGGCTCATGGATCATGAAAGTATCGATCGACTGGGTGCGCAGGTGATAGTGATTGCAACCGGCGGTCTCGATCAATGTCGACAATTTAGCGCCTCGGATCCGATCCCGATCGTCTCACCACATCGGATCCTCGATGCTGATTATCCGCACGCCAAAAAGGCGCTCGTTCTTAACGAGGGCCGGGGCCAGGCAGGGCTGACCGCTGCCGAGATGCTGCTCGCTGCCGGGGTCGATTTGGAGATCATCACCTCGGATATCGCCGTTGCGGCCGATCTGGACCCCACCAACCGAACGCCCTGGTATCAACGACTGGGCGAGAAAGGCTGTCGTTTTCTGGCCGCGCACATTCTCAAGGCAATTAACAGCGATCACGTGGTTCTGCAGAACGTGTTTGATGGACGCGAGGTTCACCGAACAGGGATAGATCTGATTGTGGACTGGTCGGGCGCCAAGGCGAACGACGCTCTTATCGATGGCACGAGAGCACTTATGGGCGAAACGCATTCCATTGGAGACTGCCGTGCCCCTCGAACCGTTGAGGTGGCAATCAGTGAGGCCACCGCTCTTGCACTCAAACTCTAGGGCAGTCGAAAAGAAATAGACCGAAAGGTTGAACGTTCTCTAGGCCACAGCTGGAGAGTAAACAAGCAACATCAACGCGCCCTCACGTGACCCCGCGGTATGCATGGCGCCAGGCGCCCGAACGATAAAATCCCCGGCACGGTACTCACGATCCTGATCGTAAAAAGAGCCTGACAGCACGTACACCTGCTCGTATTCCCCGTGGGCATGAAGTTCAGAGAAGGCCCCAGCCTCGACTTTCATAAGCCAAGTGCGAATGCCGGCCTTTTCGTCTTCAACCAGGGGTTTCAGAAGAAACCCTGCTTCGTCACTCTCTTGCCAGGCCATGCTCTCGGCATTCAAGAAGGCCGAGCCCATATGTGGCAGGTCCAACGCTTTTGTCGGGTCCGATGCTTTATAAATCTCTTTCATAAATCGAGTCTCCCCACTCTCACAGCGCTTGGTTTTTAGGTCGAATCAATACATCGTGCACCTGGACATGGGCAGGCTGCGAAAGCACATATAAAACCCCACTTGCTATGTCATCGCTCTGAAGGCAATGCAGCGCGCCATAGGTTTTTTTAGCGGCCTCTGCGCTGCCTGAGTAGTGCTCAGCAAAGCCGGTCTCCACTAAACCGGGACTGATACTCGAGACCCGAACGGGCCGGCCTGCCTCGTGCAGCTCCTGACGCAAAGACTCGGTGAGCGCACGCACGGCATATTTGCTTGCCGCATACATGCCATTTGACCTCGCCGGAACCCGATGCCCACTCATCGATCCAAGATGAACGATATGACTGTCTTCGCCATGCTCACTCATCTGCGCGAGCGCAACTTGGGTGCAAAGACTCAGCGTGATGACATTGAGCTCGAGCATTTCCCGCCACTCGCTAACGGGCTGAGTATCCAGCGTACCAGCATAACCAAGTCCCGCATTGTTTATGAGCACATGCACCGGCTGCCAGTGATTCTTCACATCTGTAAAAAATGAGTGGACTTCACTCTCGCTGCGAAGATCCACTTGTTTGGCAAAAAAGTGCCCCGGATGCCCCGCTTCCTCGCCGATGGTTTTTATCTTATCAAGTCGACGGGCGCAAACCGCGACCCGCATCCCCTGGCTGAGGAGCGCGAACGCCACTGCTCTGCCGATACCGCTGGACGCGCCAGTGACTACGGCCACTTTATCTTTCCATTGCTCCATCGAAAGTAGTCCTTGTGTTACCGCTCGATTCTAGAGCATTTATTGTTGGGGTCGACGATGAGCCAAAGGCATGTTCATTGACTTTCAGATCATCTACTTTTTGACCAATTAGTAAACCTGTACACTAGGCCCATGCAAGAAGAACTCTCAAAACACTGGGACGCCATCGTCATGCTGGCGACGGAATACGGTTTTGATCTACTGGCTGGAGTCGCCACGCTCGTCTTCGGCTGGTGGCTTGCCGGCCGCGCCAAAAAACTAATGCTTACCGGGCTTGACCAAGTTCCGGCTATAGACGGAACGCTAAAGCCGTTTTTTGCATCCATCGTCCGCTACGCCATTATCGCGATCACGCTGGTCGCGGTGTTGGCGCGCCTGGGCATCCAGACAACATCCATCATTGCCGTTTTGGGTGCGGCCGGTCTTGCCATTGGTCTTGCGCTGCAGGGCACGCTTCAGAATATTGCGGCCGGGATCATGCTTTTGATCTTACGACCCTTTAAGGTGGGCGATTACATTGATGCGGGGGGCACGGCGGGCACGGTTGATGAGATCGGTCTGTTTACCACCGACATGACCACCTTCGACGGCATTTATCTGTCTGTTCCCAACAGCGCGCTTTGGAACACCTCTATCCTAAATTACACCCGTCTGCCCACTCGGCGGCTGGATATCCCTGTCGGCATTGCCTATGAAGATGACGTCGAAAAAGCTATGGCACTGCTGCTCGAAAAACTACGTGCTGATTCACGAGTCCTGCCCGAGCCAGAGCCTCAGGTGCTGGTGACTGCCCTTGGTGAGTCCTCGGTGGATCTGAACCTGCGGTGCTGGAGCGTCAGAGAAGACTTTTGGGCGCTGAAGTTTGACCTGAACAAGAACTGCAAACTCTGGCTGGATGCCGCCGGTATTTCGATCCCCTTCCCGCAGCGCGACGTTCACCTTATCGCGTCGAACGACTGAATAACGCCGATCAAATAACTATCAAGCTCAAGCTAAAGTGTCGGTAGGTGCGACAGTCGGTGTACCTGGCGCGTTCGCCCACCCGCTCTTAAACACACGCGACCGCGGCTAAGAGCGAGACGACAGTCCATGCTGACCACGTCAGAGGTTGTAGCCTCGCTCTTCGTGGTTAACGAGATCCAACCCCTCTAGCTCCTCTTCTACACTGACCCGAAGCGGCGCTACCAGTCCCGATAATCTAAGGGCAATGTAGCTCACCAGGGCACTCCATGCGGCCGTCGCTACCACCGCGATTGCCTGAACAACGAACTGACCGCCCATCGATACCCCGTCGGGAAGACCGGCACCACCCAGCCCCGCCGACACGAACACACTCGTGAGCAGCATGCCCAGCGCCCCGCCCACGCCGTGCACCGGGAACACGTCGAGCGAATCATCGATAACGAATTTTTGCTTGATCAGTTGCGTGGCCCAATAACAAATGAAGCCTGCGCTTGCACCAATGATTAATGCTCCCATCGGCCCGACAAATCCGGAAGCTGGGGTAATAGTTCCAAGGCCTGCCACCATACCGGTGACCACTCCAAGGGCATTCGGTTTACCGTGGCGGATCCACTCCACAACCATCCACATCAGCGCCCCCGCCGCCGCACTAACGTGCGTTACCAGCATGGCCATGCCGGCCACCCCATCAGCAGCGACCGCACTACCGGCGTTAAATCCGAACCAGCCGACCCACAACATGGCCGCCCCCGTCACCGTCATGGTCATGTTGTGAGGCAACATAGCCGTCTGCGGAAAGCCGCGACGACGGCCCAGAACGAGCGCCGCGACCAGAGCGGCCACACCTGCATTGACGTGTACGACCGCGCCGCCAGCGAAATCCATCACGCCCAGTTCGGCCAGCCATCCCCCACCCCACACCCAGTGCGCGACCGGGATATAAGCAAACAGCGTCCAGAGCAAGCAGAACACCAGCATAGCCGCAAAGTTCATCCGCTCGGCAAAGCCGCCCACAATAAGAGCAGGGGTGATCGCTGCAAAGGTCAACTGAAAAACCACGAAGACGCTTTCAGGGATAGTTCCCGCAACGGAATCGACCGTCACCTCAGAGAGGAACGCATTACCTAGTCCGCCGATCAGGCCGCCGATACCGCCATCGCTGAATGCCAATGAATAGCCGACGACTATCCATAAGATACTGACCGCACTCACGAGGACGAAACACTGCATAAGGACCGAAAGCACGTTCCGCGAGCGCACCAGTCCCGCGTAAAAGAGCGCGAGACCCGGGATGGTCATAAACAGCACAAGCGCAGTCGAGGTGAGTAGCCATGCGGTGTCGCCGCTATCCGTATTTGCCGTACTCGCCCACGCCGCCGGTGCCAGCCCTGCCAAAATGACCGTCGAGACAGTCGAGATAAGCAGAGAACGCTTCTTACAGGGCATCCTGATCCACCTCGCCCGTTCGAATGCGAATGATTCGATCAACGTCGTAGACAAAAATCTTGCCGTCGCCAATCTTGTCTGTGCGTGAGGCGCCCACGATGGCCTCAATCACCTGCTCCACAATCGCTGAGTCAACCGCCACTTCAAGTTTGACCTTGGGCACAAAATCCACCACATATTCGGCCCCACGATAGAGCTCGGTATGGCCCTTCTGGCGCCCGAATCCCTTGACTTCGGTCACGGTCATCCCCTTGATGCCAACTTCCGCTAACGCATCGCGCACGTCATCGAGTTTGAACGGTTTAATGATCGCGGTCACAAGCTTCATACGGTACTCCCAAAGGGTCAATTACAGGCGTTAAAGATCAACGGGCTTTGCGCATCGGGCAAGGCCTCAGAGTCGTAAAGCGGCGCTGATTATCGCAGACCCGCGATACGGGCCAAAGCGAAACGCGCGCCCGGGGTGGCTGACTTTTTAATACCAAGCCTTCAAAAACTTGCATAAACAGGTGATATCGCGACAATTCACCCTTTACTCTAGCCGGCAAGCCGAAGCGCTCTTGCCCTGTCCCTGTGCAGATATGACTGAGAGCCTGTTCCTGATTGAGCCCGACGAACTGGCAAGCGAGCTGGAAAAACCGGCCGTTCGAATCGTTGATCTATCCAAGATCGAGACGCACGCACAGATCCGAATTCCTGGCGCCACACACGTGGATTACGCGTTGCTCATGGCAGGTAGTCCACCTGCGCCTGGACTGCTACCCTCCGATGAACGGCTGCTCGCCCTCGAAGGGCTTGTGGGTCTCGATCAATCCCAGGAAATGGTTGCTTACGACGACGAAGGCAGTGGACGGGCGGCTCGCTTTGCCTGGACGCTTCATTACTTGGGGTACGAAAACATCCGCGTCTTGAACGGCGGCCTGCACGCCAGGAACAACGAGGGTCACCGCGTCAGTCATGATCCGATTGATCCACCTGCCACGAGTAATGTCGAAAAGGCCGCGCTCGAGTCCAGAAACGCCGATGTACTTGCTGATGCCGATTACGTATTGCGGAATCTCGACAACACAAAGGTGCGCCTCTTGGACGCCCGAAGCCCTGAGGAATACTCGGGCCAAAAAGTATTTTCGGCACGCGGCGGACATATTCCGGGGGCGGTTAACCTCAATTGGCAAGAAACGCTCGACACCGAACGCAACCTTCGCCTTAAACCACCAGCGGTATTGATGTCGATGCTAGAGGCGCTGGATATTACGCCCGATTACGAGATCATTACCTACTGCCAAACTCACCATCGATCGGCCCACGCCTGGTGGATGCTCAAAACCCTGGGCTTTCCTCACGTCCGAGGCTACGCCGGATCCTGGTCTGAGTGGGGTAACCTTCCGGACTTACCGATTCAGATGGAGACGCCATGATCGTCATACTTCGCGCAGAGAGCTCGCTCGACACAAAAGAAGGCCGAGCGGTCCTGGCGTATCTTCAATCCAAGCCAGGCATTGCGCCCCGCACCCATTCCATCACCGGCGCAGATCGAACGCTTTCGGAGATTTATGTGATTGGTGATGTGGGCACGCTTGATCAGAGTGAGATTGAAAGCCTTGCCGGCGTTGAAAAAGTCGTTCGGGTCTCTCGGGAGTACCGGGTCATTGGCCGTCACACGGGCGATGTTCGCAACTCCGGTTTCACCTATAACGGCGTTCGCTTTGATCAGCAGTCCTTACATGTTTTTGCCGGATTGTGCGCCGTCGACAACCCGGCCAACGTCGAGACCATGATGCAGGCGCTCAACGCGCACGGCCAAGTCTGCACGCGAATGGGCGCGTATAAACCGCGCACCAATCCGTATTCGTTTCAGGGTCACGGCGCTTCGTGCCTGCCCTGGGTTTTTGAGCTCGCCGGTAAATACGGCATCCGCGTTGTAGCGATGGAGGTCACCCACGATTCCCACGTTCGTGAAATCCAGGAAGCTTTGGAAGCCACCGGCCATCCCACGGGCGTGATGCTGCAGATTGGCACGCGAAACACCCAAAACTTTGAACTGTTGAAAGAAGTCGGCAGACAGACGGAGCTACCCGTACTACTGAAGCGCGGCTTCGGTATTACTTTAGATGAGTCACTTAACGCCGCGGAATACCTGGCAAGCGAGGGTAATCGTAATATTGTTTTTTGCCTGCGCGGAATGAAGACCAATATGGGGGACCCTCATCGAAACCTGGTCGACTTCGCGCATGTCCCGGTGGTAAAGCATCTTACCCACCTGCCGGTCTGCATTGATCCGTCACATTCTGTAGGGACTCGAAACATCGGTCCAGACGGACTGCTGGACGTGATGCAGGCAACCGCGCAAGGCGTTATCGCGGGTGCCAACATGGTGCTCGCTGACTTTCATCCTCATCCGACGCAAGCACTCGTGGATGGTCCACAAGCCTTGCATATGAGTGAGCTGCCCTGGTTTCTCGAAGACATCGCTATCGCACGAAAGGCCTACGATGCCCGTGTAACGAGGGCCCGCGCTCACGCCCAATAAGACTTACCCAATGGATAACTCTAAAAAAATGAAAAAAACCGACGACGAATGGCGCAAGACGCTCACACCCGAGCAGTACTACGTGTGCCGTCAGCACGGTACGGAACGGCCCTTTACGGGCGAATACAACGCCTGCAAAACAAAAGGTCAGTACGAATGTGTATGCTGCGGCACCGTTCTCTTTGATTCCGAGCATAAATTTGACTCAGGATCTGGCTGGCCGAGTTTCTTTCAGCCTGCCCACGATGACCGAGTCGAGGAGTTTCGGGATTCAACCCACGGGATGATACGAACAGAAGTCAGGTGCGCGAACTGCGACGCGCATCTGGGTCATGTCTTTGACGACGGTCCTCAACCCACTGGACAACGCTATTGCATTAACTCTGTCGCCCTCAATCTTCAGAGCAAGGAATAGCGCCTCAGGCGCCGCTTTTCTCTACTCGCTAAGCGTCGCGTGTTCGAATCCGGGGAATGCGGATCGACTCACCCGCCCTTGGCGGTCCCGAGCGCAAGACCGGGTTGTACCGCGTAATCACCCAGATCGGAAGCTCGTATTCCCTCGCCAGTACCCAGAGGGTATCTCCCGGCTGAATCGTATAGGCCTGCGTTCCCGTAACCTCGAAATTCTCCTTGAACTCCTCTATCAACACGCGATGGTATTCCTCTCGGCGACGCTCAAACCCTTGCTGCTGATCACGATCGGTCACCGGAAGCAATAGCGCGTCCCCGCTGGAAAGCACTCTGTCTGTTCCATACCCATTCAGATCGAGAATTCGCTTAACGCCTCCCAAGCGCAGCCAATCGGAGTAGTGGCCGAGCGTTTCCTCGGGCTCAATATTGATACGGTAAATCGTCTCTCCTTCGCGGCTCGAGACCTGAATCGAAAGATCCACCGGAGTATCGAGTGGACTGATATCAGGCCAGGCGTCTTGCTTTTTGACCAGCGCCACTTCAGTAGATGAGCCGCCTGCGGCTGGTTTCGAAGATGTGGCCTCTGATCCTGCCGACGCGGCGAGTGCCCAGTCGACGCCCGCGATCTGCAGAATCTGGCCAGGCTGTATCAGGGCTTCCTTGCCTAGAGTGTTGTCGGCAATAAGGCGCCGACACGGAACGTCAAATCGAGCCGCAATCCGACACGCGCTATCACCCGGCTTCACCTTATAGGCCACATTCACCCGCGACGGTCGACTCGCCTCAGTATCCACCGACACGGCGCTTTGGCCGCGAGCCACGCCGGGCACCGTCAATGACTGACCCGGAAAGATCAGGTCTCCATTAGATAAACCATTTGCCATGAGCAGCGCCTCGCAATCGACTCCATAGCGCGCCGCTATCCCGCAGGCGCTATCCCCCTTACCCACGGTATACGTCGCACTGGACCCGGCGGCCAGCGATCCCGGGATCACAAGTTGTGTACCCACATTCAGAACCGATCCCCGGTTCAGTCCGTTCGCGGCCAGCAAATCATCACAATCCACCCCAAAGCGACTCGCGATCGCGCAGGCTGAATCTCCCGGCTGCACCTCATAACGCCCGCCCTGCGCGATTGTGCTTCTGCCTCGCGACGTCGACGGCACCTGCAGGGTCTGCCCCACGCGGATCATGGCTTTATTGTCCAGCCCGTTCATGGCTATAAGTTCGGCACAATCGGCGTTAAATGCCGCGGCGATCCCGCACGCGGTATCCCCACCCCGCACCGTGTACTCCACGGATCCGGCATGCCTGACCTCGGGCGGCATCATGCGAAGCCTGGCCACGTGATTCGACCAGCCTCCGTTTCTCGAGGGTAGGCGCAACCGGTAACCATCCGGAATCGTTCGCCAGCCGTGCCACACAAAACGCGTGAGCGCCGGATTCAACGTTTTGAGCTGGGCCTCGGTCAGGCCGAAAACCGCCTGAATACGGCTGATGGAAACGGGCCGATCCAGAATCAGCGTGTGATAGCGCAGCGGTCGACCCGGCGTAACCTCGCCAAAAAATTTCTTCTGATTCTGTGCGACAAACCGCGCCGCGAGAAAACCCGCATAGAAATTTTTTACCGCGACCTGAAATTTTTTGGATCGATACTGATTGAGAACCTTCATGTAGTCCGGTCCGATCTCCTTGATCGCACGCCGCATTCCATTCACGCCATAGTTATAAGACGTGATGACAAACGGGCTGAGTTCGCTATGTGTTACACCCCGATCCTTACTTCGAGCTGCTTTGGTGAGTGTCTCGCGAGACTCCTTCAGGTATCTTGCGGCACCCCAGCTTGCCACTTCGGGATCCAGACGCTCATCAACCGTCGCGTTAAGCTCAAGACCAAGTCCACGACCCGTCGCCGGCATGATCTGCCACATCCCTGCAGCGCCCACACGCGAATAGGCCTTGGGATTGTAGGAAGACTCTACGAACGGCAAGTATTGGATATCGCTCGGCAAGCCTGAATCCTTCAACACCTTTCGCACGATAGGGCCGTAGGTTCCAAAGCGCTGCAGCGCCGCCTTAAATCCTCCTCGGTTGCCAGACTGGCAGCGGATATCGTCCGCGGCTCTCCGAATGGCATCACTGGAGCGATCAGGAAATAACGCCAATAGGTGTCGGCGGTAATTACTGTTAATCGGCGCATTGCGATCCAACTGTTTGGCTAACGTGTGAAGTTCAGCGGAAATTCGCTTCTTCTGGTCCTTGATGAATGGGGTGTTTCCCTTCCGGCCACACGCCTTGCCCTTGAAAACGGCGTACACACGGTGCGGGACCAACGGGTCATGAAGAACAGAGTCCTGACTGTCCCAGCGGCTGTAGATATCGATCCAGAAATTGACACGATCCTGCAGTTCGGCGGGACAGGGAAACGCCGCGTTGCACTGCATCTTGTGACGCTTTACCTCGACAAAGGCGTGTCCCGGGACGGATTGAAAAAAGCCTGCAACAAATGTGCAGGCCAATAATATGGATCGTCCCCGATTAAAACAGTCAGGCATATACGCTGGCGGTTAGGTGTTTTTACAGGTCCGGCCCTCCCGATTACCGGGCCCGCAGACCGTGCACGGTCACTTCAGGAAAGGCCCTATCCTACCAACTCAACGTGTGAAAATGAACGGGTTGCTGGGTTTGTCTATTTTCGTAGGACGTGGCGTGCTTTGATAAACTTATCGAAAGACATCACGATAATAACTTTCTTGGCTCTATGGCTCGCATTCGAACCGACGACATTACCGAAAGCGTAGCGGATGCGCTTCAGTACATCTCGTACTATCACTCCCCGGACTTTGTGGCGGCCATGAACCGCGCCTACGAGCGGGAAGAATCAGAGGCGGCGAAAAACGCGATTGGCCAGATCCTGATCAACTCTCGGATGTCCGCTCAAGGTCACCGGCCGGTCTGCCAGGACACTGGCATTGTGGTTGTCTTCATCAAGATCGGCCAACGGGCCGTTATCGATGGGGATAGCTCCCTTCAGGAGGCCATTGATCAAGGCGTTCGCCTGGCATACACCCATCCGGACAATCCGCTTCGAGCTTCTGTGGTCTCTCCTCCGATCGGGGCGCGAAAGAACACGGGAGATAACACACCTGCAGTGGTTCACACTGAAATCGTGCCTGGAGAACATATCGAGATCACGGTGGCTGCCAAAGGCGGAGGCTCAGAGAACAAGGCCAAGTTGACCATGCTTAATCCCAGCGACAGCCTTGTCGATTGGGTCACCCAAACGCTGCCCACGATGGGCGCTGGGTGGTGTCCTCCCGGAATTTTGGGACTCGGAATCGGAGGCACGCCGGAAAAAGCGATGGTCATGGCGAAAGAATCATTGATGGCCCCCATCGACATGGACGAGCTCGTAAAAAACGGCCCTCAAAATGAAATCGAAGCCCTGCGACTTGATATTTATAAGGCCGTCAATGATCTCGGAATCGGTGCACAGGGCCTCGGCGGCTTAACGACCGTGCTCGATGTCAAGATTCACACCTACGCTACGCACGCCGCCTCGCTACCCGTGGCGATGATCCCGAATTGCGCCGCTACCCGCCATGTCCATTTTGTGCTCGATGGCTCGGGTCCAGCAACCCTCCCTCTTGTCGATCCCGCCGTGTGGCCTGATATTACAAAGACCACTTCAGGTAAACGTATCGATTTAGATCAGCTCAGCGCGAGCGAGTATCGATCATGGCGTATCGGCGATAACCTGCTTTTGAATGGAAGGATCCTGACCGGTCGCGATGCCGCTCATAAACGACTGGTTGACCTCATCACAGCAGGTCAGCCACTCCCTGAGGGTGTCGATTTTTCCGGGCGTTTTATTTATTACGTGGGCCCTGTCGACCCCGTTGGAGATGAAGTCGTTGGACCGGCTGGCCCCACGACCTCAACGCGAATGGATAAATTCACCGATACGATGCTCGCGCGCACAGGACTTGCGGGCATGATCGGCAAAGCAGAGCGCGGGCCACAGGCTATCGAGGCGATCCAATCCCATGGCAGCGTATACCTGATCGCCGTGGGAGGCGCGGCCTATCTGGTCTCGCGCGCCATTAAATCCGCCCGCGTAGTCGCTTTTGAGGATCTTGGCATGGAAGCTATCTACGAATTTGAAGTCGAGGATATGCCCGTGACGGTGGCGGTAGATAGCACCGGCGCCTCCGTCCACACCGAGGGGCCTCGATCATGGAAAGAGAAAATTGCGTCTTTTCCAGTAAAAGTCATCCAGGCATAGGGTTTTCATTTATGACTCCACTCTTTAAACACAAGTATCTTTTCGCACTCTTGGGGATTTTTTTGGCGGGTATGTCAAACGCCACGTTAGCCTCTGAAGCCACAGGGGCTTTTCTAGGTGCAAAAGACACGGAGCACCCGGATTGGTTCAAGGAAAGCTTTCTTGATTTCGAGGACGATATTGATGAGGCTGCCGCCGAGGACAAGCGACTGGTGCTTTATTTCTATCAGGCCGGATGCCCCTACTGTAACGCGCTCATCGAGCATAACTTTACACAGCGCGATATCGTCGAAACGATGCAAAGTCATTTCACAGTAGTCAGCATCAACATGTGGGGCGATCGGGAGGTGGTTCAGGTCGGCGGACGATCCTTTACGGAAAAAACGCTCGCAGCCGCACTCAGTGTGAACTTTACCCCCACGCTTTTATTTTTTGACGAGAATAAAAAAGTCATCTTGAGGCTTAACGGCTACTACCCCCCGGAAGACTTTCGATTAGCGCTCGACTGGGCTAAATCCAGCAGTCCCGCCGAGGGCGCGTTTTCTGACTACCTCGCCGCAACACAGACCAGCGCCGCCAGCCCAACGCTGAATAATCAGACGTTTTTTGCACCGCTGCCCGAGGCATGGGATGCAGCGTCGCGTCCATTTACAGCGGTCTATTTTGAACAAACAAACTGCCGTCAGTGCGACATCATGCATCAGCAAGTCCTGTCTCAGCCTGTGGTCCGCACCCAAATAGACAAAATGCACAACGTTCAGCTTGATATATGGTCATCCACACCCGTCACGCTCCCAGATGGCCGTCAGATCGAATCTCGCGCCTGGGCAAAGGAGATGGGTGTGAAGTTTTCTCCGACGATTATTTTTTTCGACTCCTTGGGGAAAGAGGTCCTGCGGATGGAGGGCGCGTTCAAGAGCTTTCATACCCATGGGATTTTTCGATACGTGAATGATCGCGCCTACGAGCAGCAGCCGAGTTTTCAGCGTTATCTCGGTGATCTGGCCGAGCACTATCGCGAACAAGGCCTGGACGTAAATATTTGGAGTTACGATCTTGCGGTGAGCAAGGATAATCAGCCTGTCGTTCCCGATTGACCTCCTACACGCACTAACGTTTCGATGAGTATTCCCAAGCACATTAAAGAAGATTTTGCGCGTGAGCCGTTATTGCCAGAGACGCTCGCGGCAGAACCGATGTCTCAGTTCCATGACTGGTTTTTAGAGGCCTGCGAGAAAGATCCCGATGCAACCAATGCCGTGAGCCTGGCTACCGCTTCCGCCGATGGCACGCCCGGGATTCGAACCGTACTCATGAAGCAATACAACGAGAACGGCTTTGTATTTTTTACCAACTACACGAGCCGCAAAGCTCAGCATCTGGAGAGCAATCCTCAAGCCGCTATGCTTTTTCCTTGGGCTCGTCAGAGCCGTCAGGTTATCGCCCGCGGCTCAATAGAGCGGATTTCACAAGAAGAATCTTACGAGTATTTTTCAACGCGCAGTAGGGGAAGTCGGATCGGCGCATGGGCCTCTCGCCAAAGCTCGGTTATTCCCGACCGAGCGGTTCTTGAGGAGCGGCTCGAAGAATTGAATGCGCGCTTCCCCAACGAAGACGTGCCCTTGCCCGAGTTCTGGGGAGGGTATCGATTACGTCCTGAGACGGTTGAATTCTGGCAGGGACAGGCAAATCGCCTGCATGATCGTTTTGAGTATCGACGGGACTCCGCCGGGGGCTGGACCATACTGCGGCTGTCCCCCTGACCGGGCTTTCGCCCGGTTTTCTCAAAGTCATTTATGTGCCTCGGCGCTCCGGGTCGCAGTTGGGTGCGTCTTGTGCAGCGCTAGGCCGCTTCTTCGCCCGACGTCTGTACGTTGAGCCTCACGGGAAATCGCGCTCGAATCGCTTGATCCATCTCGGCAGACAAATGCGTCGGCCTTGGTCCAGAAAGAATTTCGGCTACTCGCGCTCTTGCGGTTTCCAGCAGATCCGGACGGCCCTTTTCATTCCATTCTTTAGGAGACAGGCGATCCCCAACTTCAGGGTAAACATAATCGCGTTGCATGAGCGCCATTGTCTGATCGTGGCCAAGAAAATGATTGGGGCCACCGATACAGACGTCGCGAATTGTATCCACTGACAAAGACGTGTCGTCTACTTCAATACCTCTGATGGTGCGATTGATCGCACCCAGCATGTCGTTATCAATGACATAGCTTTCAAGACAGCAGCCCAGAAGACTGGCCTGCATGCCCGCCGCTTCGTAAATCAGATTTGCGCCGCTATGTCCGGCAAGCACGTTCGTGTAAGACTTTTCATACCCCGACTGCGCGTCAGGAAGTTTGGCATCCTCCATGCCAGCGGCGATCCCGGTGGGCAATCCATATAATCGACCAATCTGACAAAAGGCAGCCATCAATACCGCCTCCTCCCCACTTCCGCCGCTCATCGCACCCGTTCGAAGGTCTGAAACAAACGGCCAGGTGCCAAAGATTGCGGGGTGGCCGGGCTTCAATAGATTCACATAGACAAACCCGCCCAGAACTTCTGCGACCTCTTGCACAACTGCCCCTGCCAGGGAGGCCGGACTGGTTGCCCCGGCCTGGCCCGCCGCCAACAGCAGGATCGGCATTCCTCTCTCGACGCAGACCTCCAACACGCGGCAGGCATCTTCCGCGAATCGCATCGGCGGCACGACAAAACAGCAGGAGAGACTGACAAAAGGTCGCTCACGCCAGGCTTGCTCCCCGCCCGCAATCATCTCCAGCATATCAATAGCCTGATGAGCATGAGCGGGATCCACGAAACTCGTTCCGACATGCTTTCGGGTACCCGCTACCGCGGCATAACAGGTATTGAAATCCATCTCGGCAGGATCTTCGATATCGCGCAAAACCATGGAGCGCTGAAAGAAATGAATGTGCTCCATCTGATCAACGATTCGTGCCGCGTCGTACAGATCCTGTGCTGTCGATTCACGGTATTCACGCTTTACGGTGTCGACGACGTGCACGGCAGCGCCAGCCGTCCCAAAGTGCGTTCTTGAGTCCGTCAGGTCGAGATCAAATCGGGGGTCCTGAGCGTAAAGCGTAATATTTTTTGCCGCTTTTTCGAGCGACGCCTCGACCAGCGCACGGGGCATCAGCAATCGGCCATCCGATGTCAGGGAGCCGCCGGCTGCGGTAACTAGTTCGATACATGACGGCAGCGAGTTAGCGAAACCAATGGTCTCGAGGGTCTCAATGGCTGCTTCATGAATACGCAGCACCTGTTCTTGTGACAGCGGTTGATATCGACCGCTGCTCAGGCCGGGCCGGACCGGCTTTTGGTCTTCGGGGATCGGCGCCGCCCTTAGCGCCTGGCGGGCGGCGCGGCCGCCCATTCGATTTGCTCTGCTACTCACTTTTATCTCCCTCTGAATAACCGGTTTTCAGCGACCCTGACGGTTCCGCTAGACGGCAGCCTTGCTGATCAGCAAGGCTTCCAGTCCCTGCACCGAATCGGCCCGCGACATAATCCGATCAACGCTCTGCGGGACCGTATCACCGACCCATGTCCCGCCTCCCCCGCCAGCCGAACCGTAGCGTCATTGTAGTCACGCTCCCCACCAAACGGAATCGAAAAGACATCGGTTTGCTGAAGATTTTTAAAAGTATTCAAGAAACGTCGATTCTGTTCGATTTCGCGCCACTGCTGCTCCTCACTCAGCGATGACATGACGTAGTGATTGACCGAGTGGCTTCCATAACTGATCAGCGGGTGTGCTTTCAACATGGTCGCTCCCTGAAGATAAAACGCCGAATAATCCGTCTCGCTTGCGCGGTCTTCCAGAAACTCGTCAAGAGCCTGCTCGACGGTGATGCTGTTATTTCGTGGGTCCTTGGTATATCGATAAAACGATTGATCCGCTCGGACATGGAACCTGTCTTTGAATTGACGCTCAAAAGCCGGCACCCAATTGCGGGTAATAACGAGACGTACCTTATCTCGCCAAAACGGCTTACCCTCCAAAAACGCTTTGTTTAAAAAAAGAGCGACGGGTATTTCAAGGGCCTCGAATACCTTGAGACCCTGCCGAAGAACAGAGCAATATCCATCATCCAGCGTAACCGCGGCAAGGCCCGAGCGATCGGAAGCGGCGCAATATTCATCAATGGAGACAAAGCGAAACCATCGGGCCATGGATTCCAGTTGTTTGAAAAGATCGTCCGGCGCGATGTTATGAAAGTCATTGCCTAGCGTCGACGGCGGGCTATCGAAGGTGCCGTGAAACAACAGCACGACGCCAAAATCTTTAGCTAGTGCTTTTAAAGAGGCTTCAGAGAAGGACATGATGCTTTAGAAGGGTCAATCTCGAATCAGGCGGCCACAGGCTAGACTACGGCTTTCGCAAGCGGTCACTTTATCTCAATGTCCAAGTCATCTTTTCATCTTACCAGCGACGACATTTACGGGAGAGTCCAGTTTAGCGGTCTAATCGATGCCTTAAGGCGCATGCATCGGGAAACGCCGGCCGAGGTTCGAGACATGCTCCTGGACCAGCCCGGCGTCGAGGGAACCGACTATTCGTTGATCCGCGCCGCCTGGCAGAAGGGGTCAGCCATTGGCGTTAAGGTGGCCAACATATTCCCGGGAAATCGGCAATCGGATCTGCCCGCCATCCACGCCGCGTACGTCCTTTTTGATGGCGAAACTGGCGTACCCACCCGATCCATAGACGGCACCGCCCTAACCTACTTGAAAACAGCAGCAGACTCGGCCTTGGGTTCAAGGCTGCTGGCCAGACCCGACAGCAAGAATATGCTGATGGTCGGCGCTGGAGCCATGGCCCCTTACCTGATCGAGGCCCACCACTGCGCCTGCCCTGAACTGAGCTCGGTGCGGGTTTGGAATCGCTCAAAAGATCGACGCGATGAACTGGTTCGCGCCCTTGAAAACCGTTATGCCATCTCGGCGGTTGATGACCTTTCTGATGCGGTCGCGTGGGCGGATCTTATATCCTGCGCCACCATGACAACAGAGCCATTGCTATGCGGAGACTGGCTGAACGAAGGGGTGCACGTAGATCTGGTTGGCGCCTACCGCCTGGATATGCGCGAGGCCGACGATTCGACTCTGCGACGGGCTCGCTTGTTCGTAGACTCTCGCGCTACCACGGTTAAAGAAATCGGAGAGTTGACCATCCCGATCGCGGCAGGCGTCATTAAAGAAAGCGACGTCCTTGCCGATCTTTATGATCTTTGCTCAGGAGCTATTGGGCGAACCAGAAAAGCCGACATCACGGTATTCAAAAACGGCGGCGGGGGACATCTTGATCTGATGACCGCGCGCTATATCGAAGCCTGTTTTGAGTCCTGACCCTGAAGGGGCTATTAGCTCGGATTCAACACGCCCCAAAAAAGGGGTGTCCACGCCGCCACCATCACGGCCAGAAAAGAAAGTTCGACTCGAATAATAAATCGATAATGACTCTTCAATTCCCCTTCGCTCGAGGATTTGTAGATCATGCTCATCATCACATCCAGCAGCGTAACGAAGAAAAAAATCGGCACCAAAGCGGGAACAATAACGGTCGTAAACAACGCCACGCCCTCATAGCGCGTCGGCTGAAGTGCAAAAGGCGCCAAGACCGACAGCGCCACAATGACTATAACCAGAGTCGTTCGTAACGTGCCCAGTCGCGTAGCCATTCTCGCCAATCCTCTCATTTTATGACCCTGGCACACTCTGAGACAATCCGGGTGCCAAGGATGCTCGGACTTAACATCATGACTGCGAATCTTTTTATTGCTGCAGGCGTTTCCATGTCTTCACTAAATCCGCGCCATCTTCTTCAAGAAGCAACCTGTAGTTTCCTTCGGCGATCGCGCATACGTCCTGGTTCGCCGTGATCTTATCGAAAAGTCCTTGAGCAAGAAGCGACAAGCCTCCCGTCGCGGCAGCTAGCCCCCAGGTCGCGCCCGTCTTCAAAACACCTTCGAGATCAGCCTGGATTTTCGGATCGGAGAGCGTACCCCCCACCCGGTAAAAGTTGGTGAACGAGGACGCGGATATACCCGCACCCTTTCTCGCCTTCGGACGAATTAAAAAGACGATGGACTCATCAATGAGACTGATACCGCCCCGGATAAGAAAGGTCACCTCCTCTGTCTGGATCGCGATGGTGTCTCGCGACATAACGATTCCGTCGACCACTCGAAAACCCACAATTCCGCAATCCACAATATGGAATTCATTTTTCTTTTTCGGGTTCACCACGCCCAGTATCTGAGCCAGAATCGACTCAGTCAGAATATCCATACCAGTTGAGGGAAAGTAGGTATTTAGGCCAGATACCTTAAACTCACCATTGGCTTTCGATGCCCACTCCTTCAATGAAATGCCCCGACTGGCGACCTGGATATCCACATCAACGCTGCCTGTAAGCGGTAGCCTTAAGTTTGCCAGGGCCGGAATCTCTCGGGCCACTAATCCCTCGACAGAAAAATCTAAATCTAGCGGATAGGGTTTTTGATTTGAATCCAAACGAAGGTCGAGATTAAACGATCCGCCAGAGAACTCACCCGCATCAGAGCGCAGGATCAGAACACCGCCCGCTATATCAATATCGGTAACCAGGTTGGTCGCCTTGAACCGGCGAGTCACCAATTCTCCCGCTCTGAAATCAATATCGATCAGGAGCGGTGTCATCCAATCAAGAGAAATTAGCGCATTACTGAAGACTGAACCTTTTGTTTCCAGGGCCGCTTGCGCGGTTTTGGACTCTTCTGTCCGCTCAGGCGCTGGAAAGACCTCCATGAAGTTCAGCCGGGTTGATTCTATTTGGCCAACTATCTCAACACGCTCAGAAGGTCGATCTACGGTTCCAAATCCAGGTAGCACGCCGGCGCCAAGCTTCACCGTGCCGGATAGATCGTTGTCTCCGACCCGCGCCGAGAATTCGACCTGCTGATCACCGGAGGCCAGAAATTCAATATTGCCGGCCAGAGAAACAGGCCCAGGATCGAGGAGGTCACCGGGCAGCCAACGACGCAGATTATGAAGCGATGCCGTTTCGATTTGCGCCCGAACCTCGGTGCCGCTCGCGATAGGCCAGGCGATATCGCCAGCAAAGGTTGCTTTGATGTCCTCCGCCTCGATAGCCAAATTCG
>JAYNKS010000009.1:0-3278 GCA_038111345.1 Gammaproteobacteria bacterium
AAGCAGGGAGTGTATTACTAATGGGTTTCAAGACTGTTTTTGAAGATTGCGACATCCTAGTCGTCGGCGGCGGCATGGGTGGCACCGGTGCGGCCTACGAGGCGCGCCATTGGGGTCGTGACATGAAGATCGTGGTTGCTGAAAAAGCAAACATCGATCGCAGTGGTGCGGTAGCGCAAGGCCTGTATGCGATCAACTGTTACATGGGCATGCAGTGGGATGAGAACCAGCCTGAAGATCATGTGCGTTATGCGCGCAACGATTTGATGGGCATGGTTCGCGAGGACCTGGCCTACGATATGGCGCGCCACGTCGACTCCACCGTCCATAAGTTTGAAGAATGGGGGCTGCCCCTCATGCGCGACCCCGAAACCGGTCGCTATCAGCGGGAAGGCAAGTGGCAAATCATGATCCACGGCGAGAGCTATAAGCCGATCGTTGCGGAAGCGGCCAAAAAGTCAGCGGACAAGATCTATAACCGAATCATGGTGACCCATCTCCTAATGGATGAGAGCCGGGTCAATCGCGTGGGAGGCGCGATCGGATTCAACGTTCGCACCGGCGATCTGCACGTCTTCAAGGCCAAAGCGGTCATCGTCGGCGCGGGTGGGGCTTCCCACATTTACAAGCCCCGATCGGTGGGCGAAGGTATGGGCCGAACCTGGTATGCGCCCTGGAGCAGTGCCTCCGCGTACGCGCTGCCGATCATGGCCGGCGCCAAAATGACGCAGATGGAGAACCGCATCGTGCTGTGCCGGTTTAAGGACGGCTACGGGCCCGTGGGTGCCTACTTCCTTCACCTCAAGACCTATACGCAAAACGCCTACGGAGAGGAGTATGAGTCGAAGTGGTACGAGGACACCAAAGCCATGGTGGGCGACTACATCGACCATCACCCGACCCCGACCTGTCTTCGAAACCATGCCTTCCTGAGGGAAGTATCGGCCGGTCGTGGCCCGATTCATATGGTGACCAAGGAGGCCTTTCAGGATCCCCACAAGGAAACCGTGGGCTGGGAGAACTTTCTTGGCATGACCGTGGGTCAGGCAGTCGTCTGGGCATCGCAAGATATCGATCCGAAGTACACCAATCCCGAACTGACTACGTCCGAACCTTATGTCATGGGCTCACACGCCACCTGTTCTGGCGCATGGGCCAGTGGTCCGGAAGACGTCTCGCCCAGCGAATATTTCTGGGGCTACAACCGCATGATGACGGTTGAGGGACTATTCGGCGCCGGTGACGCGTTGGGCGGCACGGCCCATGCGTTCTCTTCAGGATCGTTTACGGAAGGTCGTCTGGCCGCAAAAGCCGCGGTCAAGTTCATTCGCGAGCACGCCAGCGAGAAGATCGTCATTTCGGACAAGCAGATCGAAGATCGTCGGGCCGAGATCTACAAACCGCTGGAGACGTACGAAGTGGGTCGCAATGAGATTGTTGGCGGAACCGTATCGCCCAGTTATATCCTGCCGATACAGGGCCTGCAGCGCCTCGAAAAACTGATGGATGAGTACGCCGGCGGCATCACGGTTAACTACATGACCAACGAGCCTTTGTTACTGCGCGGTCTGGAACTCATGAAGACATTCCACGAGGATTTGGAATTCTTGGGAGCCGAAGACTTGCATCAGTTGCAACGCGCGTGGGAGCTTAAGCACCGGGCCATCGCCTCGGAGTGTGTGATTCATCACACGCTGTTCCGTAAGGAAACGCGCTGGCCGGGGTACTATTATCGTGGCGACTTCATGCGTCTTGATGACGAAAACTGGCATGCGCTGACGGTCTCACACCGCAATCCGGAGTCCGGCGAATGGACGATGGAGAAAGCGCCGGTGTATCACATCGTCGACTAAACCAGCCTAACCTTTTGAAAACGGGCCCAGTGGGCCCGTTTTTTTTGCCTTCAATGCGTCCTTTGGGTGAACCCAAGCAAGACGTTGAGTTCATCACGACAATCAATGTCTTATAGTGATGCGTCTTAACATGTCGTTCGCCAAATTCCGATGAGATCATGCGATTGGATCCCAAATTTGAAAATGAGTGCCTAGCGGCAAAGAAAAATCTGGGCGCGTCCGACGCCGAGATCGACGCCATCATGACGCCGATTCTGGGGAGCGGTATCCGACGCGATCAGATTGTTGAGATGGCCAGAAGCGCCTTTGCTGATCTGATATGCCTTAGGAAGACCCTTACCGAACTAGACGATATGACGTCGATATCGGCCCCCGTCCGTCAGTGTCTGGATAAGGTAAGTAAAGCCATCAACGCCAAAGACGTTGTGGACGTTGCATCCGCTACCCACGCGCTTGCAGACCTCACTCCTGAAAAGGAACCGATCAGCGTGCGCGCGATCATTTTCTTCGCCCGCGGGTTAACGCACCGCCTCTCCCAGGAATACCGGCGAGCCTCAGTGGAGTTTTCGAACGCCGCAGCGATTGAAGGACTGGATCAGAGGGAGCGCTGGTCGCATGCCATGCGCAGCGCCCAGGCCCTTCGTGATCTGGGACAGGAATTTCTCGACGATCAGGCCTTGCGCGAGGCTATCGAGATGTATGAATCACGCGTTCAGTCACTGGTTCCGCCGGGTGATTCGGCAGCCACACAGGCGAAGACTTCATCAGCGCTCGGCATAGCGTGCGCAATTCTTGGCCAGAGGCAGCACGGTACAAAGACGCTGGAACGGGCAATTGAGCACTTTCGAGAGGCCGCTGAGCGACAGGACCAAAACGCTGATGCTTCCGATTGGGCAGCCACCCAGAATAGTCTTGGCAACGCACTGGGTGCGCTTGCTTATCGGCAAAAAGATGAGGAAATGCTCGAACAGGCCTTGCACGCCTTCGAATTAGCGTTGACCGGTCGCCCCAATGAAACCGCGCCATGGGATTGGGCCACCACTCAAAACAATATGGGCGCCGTTTTGCAGACCTTGGGACAGCGTAAAAATGACCCCCAGATGCTGAAACGAGCCGTCGATGCTTATAAAAGCGTTCTGCTGGTGTGGACTCGAGATCGGGCGCCACTGCATTGGGCCACCACGTTCAATAATTTGGGCACGGCACTTCGCACGCTGGGAGAAAAGCGCAAGGGCCCCCGCACCCTTGAGCAAGCCGTCGCTGCCTACCGCAACGCTCTGGCCGAAAGAACCCGCGAACGCGTGCCCGAGCAATGGGCGATGACCCAGAACAATCTCGGCGCGGCACTGCAGAAACTTGGCGAGCGCACGGAAGACATCAAGTCATTCAATGAAGCGGTTATCGCCTACCAGGACGCACTCAAGG
>JAYNKS010000009.1:3288-4814 GCA_038111345.1 Gammaproteobacteria bacterium
CACTCAAGGAGTGGACCCAGGAAAAGAACCCCATCACCTGGGCAATGACCACCGCGAATCTTGCGGTCGCCCAAAAAAGTCTCGCGGAGCGTTTGGCCGATCCCGGTGCCGCAAAACTCGCTCTGGAATACTTTGAATCGGTGGCAAAGGCTTTCCGGAAGGCTAGCCACGCTCAGTACTACGAATTTGCTACAGAGCAGATCGCCAAGACCCGCACCCTGATAGACGGCCTACGCGCCGACTAAGTCCGCGTTTTCACTCCGCTCCTCAAGATCCTCAGCCAAACGCGATGGATCCGGACGATAGAGGATGAAACTAAGATCATCAGGCTTCGACGGTGATCCAGATACCGGTTCGTCCATACGACTCACAGCAAGTTGCGTCATAGTCTGGGCCGACTCAAGCAGATCACCCGAGCGAATCAACTCGATAACTTCAGATAGATACAGGTTATCCCACAGCCCATCTGATGCGATAAGAATCGTATCGCGAGCCGCCAGCATCAGCTCATGGTTTTCGAGCCATAGTGCCGGATCGCCCAACATGTTGTTCAGAAAGTGACGCTTGGGATGATGGAGGGCTTCTTCCTCGTCAATCAATCCCAGTGTCTCGCTGACGCCTACCGGAGAGTGGGCATCCACCTTGAGCTTAATCCGACCCCTTTGCCCAACGACCAGTATTTGTGAGTCGCCAGCGTGGCAAGTGAGCGCTGAGGCGCCGTCAACCATCACAACCGAGGCGGTGGTTCCGGACCGTGGAAGGTCAGCGAGTAACGCCTGATTGCATTTCTTTAAGCATTCCTCGAGCGTGACAGAGCCTTTGGATTCTGTCCATTTCCTGACTTTTTCAATGACCAAAGCGGCGGCATCGCGCCCCTTGGACATACCGCCTACGCCATCGGCAAGCGCCAAGCAGACCTTGTCCTCACCGGACTCGAATACGCCCAGCCCATCCTCGTTCGTTCCTTCCAGTCCGCCAAACGGACGATTGAACACGACCGCCTGACCCGAGACGATCTCAATGGGCTGCGGCGCATCAAGATTTTCCCCACAAAGAATAACCGGCGCCTTCAGGATTTGAGGTTCACCCATCAGCTTTTTGCTACCGCCACTCCATGATCTCCAGGTGTTGACTGAGCTGCCCCGCGCTTCGAAATTCCCGGGCAATTAAGGATCGTTTAAGACCCTTACAAATATCTTTTACCTCTTGAGGCTGTCTGGCATACCAACGGGGCCCTCCAATCGCGTCGTAAAACAGTCGAATCAGATCGAACACATCGTGCTGAATATTTTCAGCATTAGGAGCGCCCCAGCTGTACATGTCGAGCAGTTTGAGCTCGAAGCCTAAGCCATGTCGTAAAACGATCACGTTATCGGTGTGCAAATCTCCGTGATACTCGCCGACATTATGGATGGCCTCGATCCCGGTCGCCAGCGCGTGAAGCAAGTGCACGGCTTGAAACGCGCTTAACCGTCGCCCCGGCTGGCGCTTGAGAAAATCCGACAGCAGTTCGCCTTCAACATATT
>JAYNKS010000009.1:4824-21957 GCA_038111345.1 Gammaproteobacteria bacterium
CCTTAGTGCCTCTGAATTCAAAGCTATCACGGGTGTGGTACTGAATCACAACTGGACAATGGCGCAGCTTATGGAGCTTGCGGGCATAAAAGCGCAAGGCGCGATTTCCCGGATTTCGTCGAGGGAAAAAAATCTTTACAGTTCGCTCAATCCGAGTGCCGGTTTCGCGTACCAGATAAACCTCCCCCTCCCATCCTGAACCCAGCCGCGAGACCACCTCGTACTTGTCCGATAAATGGTCACCTGGTCGGAGATCAAACGAACTGATTCGGGGCGGTCTTTTAATCACGATATTTTTTCTGCTCACTCAAAAAAAGCTCCATCATTTGATGATCGATACCGGCGTCAGGAAAGACCTCACCAAGCGGCGAAAATCCGTAACGCCGATAAAACGGCACGGCAGAAAGTTGCGCGCCAAGATACACCCGTGACAAGTTCAAGCGTCGGCCTTCGTTAACTAACCGATCGAGCAAGGCGCCGCCGATCCCACGACCTCGAAACGCCGACCGCACCGCCATCCGGCCGATTTTCCCCGAGTCAAGGATCCGGCCAGTGCCCACGATAGCCCCCTCGGCAGACCATGCGGCGACGTGAGTCGCGATGGGATCATCCTGGTCCAGCTCCAGTTCAACGGGCACTCCCTGTTCTTCGACGAAGACTTCGAAGCGCAAGGTCGTCAACGATGTCTCAAAAAGACGCCAGTCAACCACATCAACGTCACACGTCATGGACAACCCAACCGAAGGGGGGTGTTCTACGCTATGCCCGAGGAGGGGTATCTTGCGAGTCCAGTCGTTCGAACTCGGCCACCCCTTCTTCTAATTCGCGCTCCATCGCCTCGTCGTCTTCATCATGATCCTCTGACTCGGTCTTCGAACGCGGCTTGATTGACCGGGAAAAATAAAGGCCCGCCTCGAACAGAAGCCAGACCGGGATGGCCAGCATCGTTTGAGAAAAAATGTCGGGCGGCGTCATCAGCATACCGACAACAAAGGCACCGACAATAATGTACGGACGCTTGGTAGACAGTTTTGCGGGCGTCGTAATCCCCATGCGCACCAGGAGCACCGTGGCGACCGGCACCTCAAACGCCAAACCGAAGGCAAAAAACAGCTTAAGTACAAAGCTCAGATAAGCACTGATATCGGTCATCACGAGCACCCCTTCGGGCGCGGTGCTGGTGAAAAACGCAAAGATCACGGGAAACACAACGAAGTACGCGAACAGGATACCGAGGTAAAAGAGGATGCTGCTCGAGAGCAACAGCGGAATCGTCAACCGTTTTTCATGCTCGTACAGACCCGGCGCAACAAACGCCCACAATTGATAGAGCAGATAGGGCATCGCCACCGCCGTCGCGAAAGCGAAAGCAAACTTGAAGGGAACGAAGAACGGCCCATGTGGCTCTGTCGAGATCATGGAGTTCCCCTCAGGCAGCGCGGCCATAAGCGGCATGGCCAGGTACTCATAGAGGGTGTTAGCGAAAGGTGCTGCGGCGATAAAAAGGACAAGCACCGCGCCCCCGCCACGCATCAGCCGGTCGCGCAATTCCAACAGGTGCGACATGAACGTCGCACCCTGCATATCCGGGCGATTTGCGGAGTCGTTCACTGGCAGACCAGGGCTTAAGCAGTGCCAGTTTTTTCGTTAACGTCTTGGTTCAGGGTCTTCGCCGATTCTTTTATAGAGTCGACGACATCGCCCATGGCGTCGTCATTTTTGACCGTGTTCGCCGCTTGCGAGATCTCATTCTTTACGTTGGTCATCTCATCGCCAAGCTTGCGCATATCGGCGAGTTCGCTTTCACGAATTTCTCGATCGATATCTGATTTCACATCCGCGACCATGCGCCGCGCGCGGCCAACCCACATCCCCGCCGTGCGCGCGGCCCGCGGAAGGCGTTCGGGCCCCAGCACGACCAGCGCTATGGCAGCGATGATGACGATCTCCAGAAAGCCAATGTCAAACATGACGCGCCCCTAAAGACCGCTCAAACGTTCGATTTGCTTTTGTCTGCTTCTGCGGTCTCGGCTGACTCGGTGAGGCTCTCAGTCTGGGTTGCAGACTCCCCTTCTTCAGTACCCTCCGAACTCTCCGACGCGCCGCCGTCTTTCATCGAGCTGCGGAATCCCTTTACGGCACCGCCCAGATCAGTACCCAGATTTCTCAACTTTTTGGTACCGAACAACAGCAGCACAATCACCAACACGATCAGAAGCTGCCAAATACTAATCCCACCTAACCCCATAATGTTCTCCTACCCTCAACTGAGGTACATAAATCGAGATTGTTGCGTCTCGGTTGTGCTGCAGATCGGCCTTGGAGGGCCGACACCGCGTAATTCTCTCATGATAACCGCTTTGAAAAAACTTAGGGAATTACCTGATTTTTTTGAGAAACCGGGTGGACCGCCCGAGGCCCCGGGTCGTCGACCGGGCCCCGGTCGACGCTCGAATCCATCAGCGGTACATCTCCTTGGGATCCTTGAGGACCGGCTCCACGGTCGACCATTCCCCGTTCTCCAGACGCTGGTAAAAGCAACTGTGGCGCCCAGTGTGACAGGCTATCCCACCGACTTGGTCAATCTGCAAGAGGATCACATCCTGATCACAGTCCAGGCGAATCTCGCTCACTTTTTGAACGTTACCCGACTCCTCGCCCTTTCGCCAGAGCTTCGCCCGCGAACGAGACCAATACACCCCACGACCCGTGTTGGCGGTCTCCAGAAGGGCTTCACGATTCATCCAGGCGACCATCAGCACCCGACCGCTGACCGCCTCCTGCGCAATCGCCGGGACCAGACCATCGCTCGTCCACTTGATTTGGTCTAACCAGTTGAGCTGTGTCATCCCAGGTTCACCTCAATACCGTGTTCAGCCATATAGGTTTTTGCTTCGCGAATGGTGTATTCACCAAAGTGAAAAATACTCGCCGCAAGTACCGCATCTGCTCGGCCATGCAGTACGCCTTGCACCAAGTGGTCCAGGTTGCCCACACCACCGGAAGCAATCACCGGGATCGGTACGGCATCGCTAATGGCGCGAGTCAATTCCAGATCGAAACCGTCTTTGGTACCGTCTCGATCCATGCTGGTCAAAAGAATCTCCCCGGCCCCTCGATCCGCGATTTCTTTTGCCCACATCACGGCATCCAGCCCCGATGACGTCCTGCCACCGTGCGTAAAGACCTCCCAGTGATCGTCACAGCGCTTGGCATCAATCGCAACCACAATGCACTGTGCTCCAAAATGCCGGCTCGCCGCACTTACCAATTCGGGATGCCGCACCGCGGCGGTATTGATCGAGACTTTATCAGCCCCGGCATGCAGCATGCGGTGAATATCAGCGACTTCACGGATTCCTCCCCCCACCGTGAGCGGGATAAACACCTGTGCTGCCACCTGACTGACCACATCCACCATGGTGTCTCGGGCACTTGAGCTGGCCGTGATATCCAAAAAAGTGATCTCATCGGCCATCTGCTCGTCGTAACGTTTGGCCACCTCGACCGGATCACCCGCGTCTCGAATATCGACAAATTTGACGCCCTTGACGACTCGACCTCCGTCAACGTCAAGACAGGGAATGATTCGGGTCGCAAGGCCCATGATCAGATTCCGGCCGTACCCTCATCGAGCGCAATTTTCTGTCCCGCCTGAAAATCAAGCGTGCCCTCGTAAATCGCCCGGCCGGTGATCGCCGCGCTGATACCAGAGTCCTGCACGGCAACCAGTGCTCTGATATCCGACAGATCGCGAATTCCGCCTGAGGCAATCACCGGAATCCTTATCGCCTCTGCAAGCATTGCCGTGGCCTCAACATTGACGCCGCTTAACATTCCGTCACGGTCGATATCCGTGTAGACAATGGCGCTGACGCCATCCGCTTCAAAATGCTTTGCCATATCAATGACGTCGTGGCCTGACAATTTCGACCAGCCATCGGTCGCAATCGACCCATTCTTTGCATCAAGACCGACAATGATATGCCCCGGAAATTCAGCGCAGAGGTCACTCACAAAATGGGGCTCATTAACCGCACGCGTGCCGATGATCACGTACTGCACCCCGGCATCGAGATACGCTTCTACGGTCTCCGCGTCACGAATGCCACCTCCCACCTGGAGCGGGATATCAGGAAATGCATCGGCAATCGCCCGGATTATTTGCGCGTTCACAGGACGGCCCGCGACCGCGCCGTCCAAATCAACAATATGCAGGCGCTGTGCCCCCTGACTCACCCAGCGCGCTGCTGAGCGCTTCGGGTCATCGTCAAAAAGAGTTTCGTTGGACATATCGCCTTGTCGTAATCTGACGCAGCGACCTTCTTTAATGTCAATTGCTGGAATCAAAAGCATGGTAAATCGAGCATGCGCTTACGGCTTATGGTTAATGTTCACGGTTGCACAGGAGCGATCAGGCACCAGAAAATCAATCTTTCACTACGGAGGATTAACGGCTTGAGTTCACCACCGGGCCGTCATTTTATTCAAGAATTGGCATCCCAAGTGAGGAAATTTGCTAACAATTGAAGGCCCTGTCGATGACTTTTCTCAGGATGAAACTGCACGGCAAATACGTTTTCTCGCATGACGGCGCTGGCAAACGATACGCCGTACTCAGTCATTCCAGCAATATCCGCGCTTGCCGAGGCGGTGGCATAAAAACTATGGACGAAATAAAACCTCGATCGATCCGTGATTTCCCGCCAAAGTGGGTGGTCTGTGGATTGGGTCACCTCATTCCAGCCCATATGGGGGACCTTCAAACCCGGATCAGAGAGGCGTTCAGGATCAAATCGGTGCACGTTGCCGGAAATAACGCCTAGCCCGGCAACCCCGCCATCCTCATCACTGTGATCGAAAAGAGCCTGCATCCCTACGCATATACCGAGCACTGGTTTCGCTCTGAGGACATCCTGAATAACCTCGACGAGATCCTGACTTCTCACCGCATCAAACCAGGAACCGATCGCTCCCTGGCCGGGCAAGACCACACGATCAGCGGATCGAATCGTGTTCGCGTCGGACGTAATCAGGATCCGCCCAACGGGTGATACTTTTTCAAGCGCCTTGGCGACCGAATGGAGGTTTCCGGTGCCCAGGTCGACAACGGCAATCTGCGGCATTTATCCCTGCAACGATCCTTTGGTGCTGGGTACCGCATCCAGCTGACGCTCGTCTCGTGTCAGCGCCATTCTGAGCGCCCGCCCAAAGGCCTTGAAAACCGTCTCTGCCACGTGATGCGCGTTCTGCCCTCGCAGGTTGTCGATATGAATCGTAATGTGTGCGTGATTACAAAGACCCTGGAAAAATTCGTGGAAAAGATCGAGATCAAAATCACCCACCCGGGCGCGAGGCCAGGTCACGGCAAACTCGAGACCCGGTCGACCCGAGAAGTCAATGACGGCCCGGCTTAAGGCCTCATCAAGCGGCACGTACGCGTGGCCGTATCGATTAATGCCCCGCGGCTCACCCAGCGCTTTCACAAGTGCTTGTCCGAGCACAATGCCTACGTCCTCAACCGTATGGTGCGCGTCTACCTCAAGATCACCCTTGGCTTCGATCGCAATATCAATCAGTCCATGACGGGCGATTTGCTCGAGCATGTGGTCGAAAAAAGGCAGCCCGGTGCTTAGTCGGGCTGCTCCAGAGCCGTCTAAATCCAGACTGATTGAAATTTGCGTCTCCCGCGTTTTGCGTTCGACGGATGCTTTACGAGAAGACATGGGCAACGGATTCTGATTGAGGACTAACCGGACGGGCGGCGCATTGTAACAAATCGACACACCGCCGATGCTCTCGAAAGCTTATTGAAGCGCGACTTGCAGCGCGTCTAAAAACAATTGATTTTCCTCCGACGTGCTTACCGTCACCCGAAGACAGTCTGCGAGTTGCGGGTGGGCGCCGTGTAGGCTCTTTACCAGAACCCCCTGTTGCTTCAAGTTGCTGAAGACCGCTTCTCCCCTGCCGTCGGCAACTCGAAACAAAAGAAAGTTCGCCGCACTGGGATAAACCGTGACCTTCACCAGCCCAGCAAGCGATGACAGCAACTGCTCTCGGGCCTTTTTGATTTTTTCCGCCTGATGATCAAACCAGTCCAGATGTCGCAGGGCAAACGCGGCGCTTGCCTGAGTCATCACGTTCACGTTGTAAGGCAGTCGGACTTTATTGAGCTCAGATATTAAACTTGGGTCGCCCATTAAAAACCCAAGTCGCAAGCCAGCCAGGCCAAGCTTTGAGAGCGTGCGCATGAGCACTACATTCTGATGCGCGCCGACCCGATCCATAAAAGTGGACTCGCTAAACGCGTGATAGGCCTCATCCACCACTATGATTCCCGAGCAGGCGTTTGCGATCTTTTCAATCAACTCCGGATCGCATGGGTTGCCCGTCGGGTTATTGGGCGAAGCGAGAAACACACAGCAGGGATCACGGTCGGACACGGCACGAAGTAGCGCGTCCTGGTCGATGTTGAATTGCGCATCACGGGGCGTTGCCACGAATGTCGAACCGGTGATGGATGCAATCACCCGGTACATTGAAAAGCTGGGCTCTGCCGAGATCATGACCCGCCCCGCGCCGCCGACGGCGAGCGCGATCGTCTGAATCAGTTCATCTGAACCGTTCCCGAGCAGCACGCTGAGCGAAGGGGGGATCGAAAACGCCTCGGTGAGTGCAGCCATTACATCGACCGCCTGGCCATCCGGATAACGATTCAATGCGAGTCCCTTAAGCTCTTCCAGCCACTGGCCTCGCAAATCATCTCCCCAGACATAGGGGTTTTCCATCGCATCCAACTTCATCAGACCCTGCGCTTTGGCGACAGAGTAGGCCTGCAGCGACTGGATGTGCGGATGAATCCAGCTTTTGATCACCCTATTTTCAGCCATCGTGCGGATCTCGCCAGGAGGCGCCGCGCAGTTCGGCCGATCGGGCGTGGGCCGTTAGACCTTCTGCTCGCGCCAACACACTCGCGATAGACGACATCGCATGCGCACCCGCCTCAGAGCAATCGATGACGCTCGAACGCTTCTGGAAATCGTAGACCCCCAACGGAGAACTGAAACGAGCGGTGCCGGAGGTTGGCAGGACATGATTGGGTCCCGCACAATAATCTCCCAGCGACTCCGCACTGTGGTAACCACAAAAAATCGCGCCAGCGTGCCGAATTTGGGGCAGCCAGTCTTGTGCGGACTCCATCATCAACTCGAGATGCTCGGGAGCAATCCGGTTAACCACCTCCACAGCCTCTTCAACCGAATCGACCTCAATGAGTGCACCATGGTTCTCAAGCGATGCGGTTACGATCCCGGCTCGCTCCAACTGGGGAAGCGCATGATGGATTTGCGCTTCCAGACGGTCGCCGACGTGCGAGCCGATACAGATGGCGATTGATTGGGCCTGTTCGTCATGCTCGGCCTGGGCAAATAGATCCATTGCTACCCAATCGAGCGGCGCGTTTGCATCGCAAACGACGACTACTTCCGAAGGCCCTGCGATCATATCGATACCGACATCGCCAAAGACCCGTTTTTTTGCGGCAGCCACGTAACGATTGCCCGGGCCCACGATCTTGTCGACGCGGGGAATGGTTTGCGTTCCGTAAGCCAGTGCGGCGATCGCCTGAGCCCCGCCAATACGGAACATCCTGTCCACACCCGCAAGTTCTGCACAAGCGAGAACCGTATCGCTAATCTCTCCGTTTGGCGTGGGCACGACCATGATGATCTCGCCCACGCCAGCGACTTTCGCCGGGATGGCATTCATCAGCACCGACGACGGATAGGACGCTTTCCCACCCGGCACGTAAATACCGACGCGATCAAGCGGCGTCACCTGCTGACCCAGGCGGGTACCGTCCGATTGGGTGATCTGCCAGGTTTCTTCCTTCTGCTGTTCGTGGAATTCACGAATGCGTCTTGCTGCATCAGCCAACGCATTTTGGATGGTTGGGTCGATTCGATCTTTCGCTGCTGACCACGTCGCTCTTGGCATCTCTAGCGCTGACGCCTCATCGATTTGTAGCCCGTCAAACTCGTGCGTGAGTGACAATAGCGCCGCATCGCCGTTCACGCGGACCCTCTGGATGATCGCGCGCACGGTAGAGTCCACTTCACCATCCATCTCACCCGTTCGATTCAGGAGCGAGGCCAAGCGCTGATCAAAATCAGGCGCGCCAGACTTCAATCTTCTGAGAGTTAGCGCCATGAGGGGGTGCCTGAATCCATGTATCCGGTTATGCAGCGGGCGATGAGCAATCCCTTGCTCACTTTACGGCTCTCAGCTGCGGGAGAGCCGCATCGGCGACCCGTTTGATATCTGCCCCGCACTGAAGCAACTTTTCTTCAATACAGTCATAGCCCCGGTCAAGATGATATATGCGATCCACCGTGGTCAAGTCCGATGCAACGAGGCCAGCCAAAACCAGGCCGGCAGATGCCCGAAGATCCGTCGCCATCACCTGGGCACCTCCCAAACGGTCCACGCCACGGACGATCGCCGTGTTGCCATGCAGCTCAATATCCGCACCCATCCGATGCAGCTCCTGCACGTGCATAAATCGGTTTTCAAAAATATGTTCGGTCACCGTTGCACTACCCTCTGCGACACAATTCATGAGCATGAATTGTGCCTGCATATCCGTCGGGAAACCCGGATACGGGGCTGTGCTGATGGGTACGGCCTTGGGTCTTACCCCCATGCTAACCGTCAGCTGATCGTCTCCTAAAGATACATCCGCCCCGGCATCGCGCAGTTTGGCTGTCACGGCATCGAGGTGTCGCACGTTCAGATCGTGAAGCGTGATCTCTCCTTTCGTTACGGCGCCTGCCACCATGAACGTACCCGCCTCAATACGATCCGGTATTACGCGATGGCAAGCACCGCCAAGCGACGTTCGCCCGTGAATCTCAATCATGTCGGTTCCCGCTCCGGAAATATCTGCACCCATTGAGGACAGACAGTCGGCGAGATCTACGACCTCTGGTTCGCGCGCCGCATTTTCGAGAATGGTCGTGCCGTCTGCGAGACTTGCCGCCATCATCAGATTTTCAGTACCGGTGACGGTCACCGTATCAAACACAATACGTGCAGCTCGAAGTCGACCTGAGGGCACGACTGCCTTTATGTAGCCGGTTTCTACCGACACGCGAGCGCCCATCGCCTCAAGCGCTTTCACATGAAGGTCAACGGGACGCGAGCCAATCGCACAACCGCCGGGTAATGACACCTCAGCCTCACCGAACCGGGCGAGCAGCGGGCCGAGCACGAGAATTGACGCCCGCATAGTTTTCACGAGCTCATACGGCGCCCGGCGGGCATGAACCTGCGCGGCATTTACCCGAACAACAGACTTTTCATCAACCTCTATCTGTACCCCTAACCGCCCCAATAACTCCAGAGTGGTCGTGACGTCGCGCAGATGCGGGACGTTTGCGACAAGAAGATCCTTTTCGGTCAGCAGCGAACTCATAAGGACCGGCAGCGCGGCATTTTTCGACCCGCCGATCCGGACGTGGCCACGCAAAGGCCGTCCGCCTCTGATAAGTAGACTCTCCACGTGCTTGGTCCGGGTTATGGGAAAAGATAATCCACACGCAAATCCGTGCGGGATCCAAATTTTAACTGATTAACAAAAAAAGGCGCCAGAAAGGCGCCGTCTCCTATGAGGATCATCAGTGGATCAGGCCGGCACCTGCCCCTCTAATTTCTTTGTTAATTCGCCGTTTTGATACATCTCCATCATGATATCGCTTCCCCCAACAAATTCGCCATCTACATACAGTTGCGGAATGGTTGGCCAGTTTGAATAGTCTTTAATGCCTTGCCGGATTTCATCGTCCATCAGTACGTCGGCGGTCTCAAATTCTGCGCCGAGCGCCTGCAGGATCTGCACCGCCCGTCCTGAAAACCCGCACTGGGGAAAGTCCCGGTTTCCTTTCATGAATAGCATCACACGGTTGCTGTCCAGTTTCTCTTTGATCTTCTGCTTGGTATCCATTTTTTGTCCCTTCGTTAATGTGACGTCAAATTGAGGGGTGGCCCGCCCTGTCAAGGACGATGGACTACCGCTCTTTGATTTCTAAAGCAGTCATTCGATGCCCTACTGACTCACTGACCGGCTTTTTCCTCAGGCGTAAGCGTTCGCATGGACAACGCGTGAATTTGGGATTTCATTCGGTCCCCCAGCGCGCCGTAGACCATTTGATGCTGCTGTATTCTGCTTTTGCCGGAGAATCCGGCGCATACAATTTCAGCCTCGAAATGGTGGCCGTCTCCCGAAATCTCAACCGCCGCGCCGTCGAGATTCTCCTCAATCCATTGCTTGATGTCCTCGGGACGAACCATGGGTATGCCTTTACGATTGATTTAAGGTTGTTTGACGGTTGTAAACAACGGACTAGCCGGCCTTTCCGGCCTTCGTTGCTTTTTCTTCTAGCGATGATATCAGGGCGTCCAGGCCGTTATTCGCGATAAATTCACCATATTGGTTGCGATAGCTGATGATCAGACTAATCCCGTCAAACTGTACGTCGTAAATCTGCCAGCGGCCGTCTGGCGCTTTTAAGCAGTAGTAATCGACAGGGACCGGCGCTTCCCCCGGTATCGCGAGCGTGGTGGGCACCACAGCAATCCTACCTTCGCCTCGCAAGGTCACCTCGCCATAGCGAAGCTCCTGCTCACCCGTGTACTGAAACATAGCGGTTGCGTAACTTCGGATGATCAGGTTTTTGAAACTCTCTGAAAATCGCTCGCGCTGCTGGTCGCTGGCGCTTTTCCAATGATCACCCAGAATCAGGCGGGCAACCTTATCCATCGCAATCTGCGGCACGATGATGGTGTCGACCAGAGCGTACAACGCACCGTGGTCTGCTTCCAGTTCGGCTCGCCGATTCGTGATCTCCATGATGACCTGATCAACGGTCGCGCGAATCATCTGGTCCGCTTTCTCGTCCGCTCTGGCCAGACCAGTAGCGGTTAGCAGGACGAGGGAGAGCATTCCCGCCCAAAGGGACAAAAACCGTGTCAGTCTAAAATATCGCAAGTCTTGGCGGCCGTCTGAAAGAACAGCGCCTTATTTTCCAAAATTAACGCGTCGAGGACAAATGGCGTTTTTGTGTCGTTTCTAGAACGGTCGCGTCATTAAGATCAGCCGGGGCAACAGCGTGAGGGAGGCGAGCAATGCGATCGCCATTCCCAGCGCCGTTAAAAGCCCAAAAAAGATCGTCGGCAGAAAATTCGACAGCACCAAAATAGAAAAGCCGACAATAATGGTGATCGCCGTGTAGAAGATGGCTCTGCCTATATTGGCGTGACAGTAGTGCAGCGTGCTGACGTAATCCTGTAAACGTGGCAATTCGCTCCGGAAGCGATACAGGTAGTGGATGCTGTTATCAACAGCGATACCCAACGTGATCGAGGCGATCGTGATGGTCATCATATCCAACGGAATGTTCGCCCAGCCCATCGCGCCGAGAATAATTATGGCGGCGAGAAGATTGGGAACAATTCCGATGATCGCTAGCTTGATCGATCGAAACAGCACCAGCAGCATCGCGGCGATACCCAGCATCACCACACCAAGGCTCAGGATCTGAGATTCAAAAAGACTCTGAAGCATGTTGTTGTATAGCACTACAAGGCCAGAGATCTGGACTTGCTCTGCCGACAAACCCAGATCATCTTCAAGACCTGCCCTGATCTCGCGCAGAAGATCATCCCGCCTGAGATCCGGTAGGGAATCTTTCACCCGCGCAGTAAGTCGAACCTCGTTTGCATCAATGGACACGTAGGGGGTCAGCAGCGCCTCTTTCAAATCCTTGGGCATCCGCTTATACAAGACCGCAAGCTGGAAGCTATCAAAACTCTCCTGGGTGACTGACTCACCGACGCGAATCAAAGAAGCCAGGGATAACACATGCCCAACGCCATACCGGCTCGCGAGGAAGTCATGGGCATCGGAAACTGTTTTTATTTTTTGCGGCGTGAACCAGTAATCAACCGGATCGCCCTGCGACACACTTCCCAAAAGCAAGTCCAGTTCACTATCACCACCGCCTGATGCCTGATCAGAAGGTGGCGTCTGCGACTTGAATTTGATCAATACATCCAGCGGTGTGGTGCCGCCCAGCTGGCGGTCGATGAGTTCCAGACCCTGGTAGATTTCGGTGTCTTTTCCGAAGTAATTAATGAAACTGTTCTCGACCTCCAGCCGGGAAATTCCGACACCCCCCAGCACCGCGGCGATCAGCGAAATAGAGACGACCCAAGCGCCTCGCTCAGCGGATACACGTGATAGCCAGGCTGTCATCCTCGTCCCCGGGGCGCCCTGCTGAGAGGCTCGCCTGGGCGCACCCATACCCGCAGCAATCGCCGGAAAAAACAAAAAGGATGTCAGGAAAGTAACGACCAGACCAAGCGACATCATCCATCCAAAATCAATCACGGGCTTGATGCTGCTCAACACCAAAGAGCCGAAGGCAAGGATGGTCGTCAACGCCGTGTAAAGGCAAGGCCACACCATCTTCGCCATCGTGGCGAACAACGATTCGTCGTGAGTCCACTCATCATGGTCAGCGGCAAACTGTCGATACCGCACAATCAGGTGCACCGTCATCGACATCGTCAATATCAGCATCAACGAAATAAAATTAGACGAAATAACGGTGACCTGCCATCCGGCGACGCCCAATAACCCGATCATGGTGACACCCGCATAGACGCAGCTCGCCAACGGTAAGGCCACCCAGCGCACCGAGCGAAAGATTACGGCTAGCATGATGACGAGAAACAAGAAGACACCTGTTCCGAATTTGACGAGATCACTTTGAATGAACGTGATCATGTCATCCGCGATCATCGAGACGCCGCCGAGCACCAGTCGGCCGAGCGACTCATGCGCTTTTAATGTTGCCCGAATCGTCTTGATCATCTGGTGATTCGCCTGATCCGTCTGATCTTTCATTTCCTGATATGCGATGGAAACCTGTTCGAGCTGCGCGTTGGTTGACGCCGTGCGATCACCCTCCCGAATAGCGAGCGACAAACGGCGTCTCTCACTCTGAAGTGCTTCAAACGCCGGCTGCGGCCGGACCGTCAGCCGCAGCGCCGTCGTGGCCCCGTCGGCACTGATCACCAGCTCAGAAAATACGGGGCTGCTCACCAACTCTGATTTCGCTTTCTCCAGATCCACATCCGCGTCTCGCAAGGTTCGGTAACCGGAGGCTAGCTCGGTCAGCGACCCCTGCCCTTGCGCCAGCAGCGGCACGTCGAGCAATGAATTAACCGAGTCGATCCCGTCTATCTTTGCAAGCGCCCTAGACAACTCGTCGATCCCCTCAAGAGTGGATCTCGAAAACAACGCGTCGCGAGGCGTGAGAGCCACCACAAGAAAACCGCTCGATTCGTAACGCTCGGAGAGCTCACGAAACACCTTGAGGTCGCGGTCATCCTCCAGAAGAAGCGAATCAGCGGAGGCATCAAGACGAAAATCCTTGGCGTGCCATGAAAAGTAACTGATGCTCAATATGAGCAGCACCATGACGGGCCACGGATGATGAATCACCCAACGGCGATAGAGTTCAGAACAACGGGTCATTGAGCCGATAAAAGATCTGACAAGATGCGCGCCTGCTGCGCGTGGGTACCGCCTGCCTGTTGATCGGTAAAGATGAGCGCCTGTCTCTTGTCGCTCTCCTCACGCATACTCTCAAGGATGATTCGCATTTGCGAGAGATTACCACTCGAAGAGTACACCACGTAGTCCAAACCGAGCTCGCCAGCATCCCTACGCTCGTACCGAAAGTCCCACCCCTTAGGATCATTTTTGCTGACATCGTTTTGTCCGATGCAAAAAGAGGCTTTTTCAAGCTCAGGCAAACACATCCACTTCGGACTCTTGCACGATCGGTCGATTCGGCCCGATCGGTAAATCACGGCATCAAGCTGTCCTGAAAAGAGGCGTTCGATAGTCTTCAAAGACCATTCATCCGGTTGAGCGGGATCCGCCGACAGAAACGTCTGATCGATTTCCAAAATAAATCGAAACGCCGGATCGGTGTCCGCCAGCCAGCGGTCAATCCTGTCGGCGCTGAGGACATAGTCCGCCGGAATAACGACGGTTCGAAAATGATTGGCGTACCACGAAAGGCGCCAATCGGCTGGAAGGTCGGGATCGTAGAATGTCCCCGACCAATCGGGATGACACCACCCGTAGGTTCCGATGTTAATTTCACTGCTGTTCAAGTCCGTAACCCGTTTGGTCGGCAAACGCTTTCCTTTAGAATAACCGTTCAAGATCCATGGCCCTCAATGCCGCCTTGTCTCAACGATCAAAACAGGCGCAAACCCCGCGTGACATGACCAAAAGCTCCTTCATCAAAGACGCCAAGGCCGTTATTCAGTGCGAGCGCGAGGCTCTTGAGCGCGTGGAGAAAAACCTGGGGGAGGCTTTTTCGGATGCCTGCCGCAGCCTTCTCGAGTGTCGGGGCAAAATCATCGTGACCGGAATGGGTAAGTCCGGTCACATCGCCGGTAAGATCGCCGCCACCCTTGCGAGCACCGGGACCCCTGCTTTTTTTGTCCATCCGGGTGAGGCAAGCCATGGCGATCTGGGCATGATCAGCGCCCAGGATGTCGTCATCGCCATATCAAACTCGGGCGAAACCCCGGAAGTGCTGACCATTCTTCCGATGCTCAAAAGGATGGGCGTGACCCTTATCGGGATGACGGGCGGGAGCGCATCCTCTCTGGCACAGATCGCCCAGATTACCCTCGACATCAGCGTAGAGCAGGAGGCATGCCCACATAACCTTGCACCTACCGCCAGCACTACCGCCACACTCGCGCTGGGTGACGCGCTTGCTGTCGCGGTTCGCAAGGCGCGCAATTTCACTGAGGAAGATGTCTCCCGGACGCGTCCCGGTGGCGTGCTGGGCAGACGCCTTTTGGTTTTCGTTGAAGACTTGATGCACAGCGGCGACGCACTTCCCATTGTGAAGGCGACTACATCAATGGCCGAGGCAATCTCGGAGATGTCCTCAAAACGGCTCGGGATGATCGGCATTACCGATGACAGCGGTCTTCTTGTGGGTATTTTTACCGATGGCGATCTTCGACGAGCACTCAGCCAACGAGTCGATGTGCACACCATGACGGTCAAGGAGGTGATGACATCCTCACCTCATACCATCCCGCCATCCGCTCTCGCAGCCGAGGCGCTGCAGTTGATGCAGAACCACTCCATAAATGGACTCTTTGCTGTTGACTCAACGGGCCGGCCCATCGGCGCACTCAACACCCTCGACTTGATCCGCGCCCGGATTATTTGACCCGTCATGAGGCAATATCTGGAACGGGGCATACTGCTGGGCGTTCTCGGCTTAATGGCGGCTCTCGGCATCTGGATGCAGGTCAGTTTGCTTGAGCCAAGCGCACCATCGCCCAGCGTGGGGCCAGGCCATGATCCCGACTACTACATTCAAAACTTCACGGCAACGGGGCGCGACGAAGCGGGTGTCATCTATGTTTTGAAAGCCCAACGCCTGGTTCATTTTCCTGACGACAACACGTCTCTTCTGGATGTTCCTCACCTGGTTCAGTACGATGCCGGGCGACCTGCCCGAGAGACCACGAGTGAGTCCGGCTGGATGTCAGGAGACGGATCGGAAATTCTGCTCACCGGAAACGTAGAAGTGAAACAACTGAAATCGGCCGACGACCCGGGGAGTATCACGCGAACCCAGCGCCTTCTGGTCAAACTCAAAAGAGAGGGTTAGGCCAAGAGGTCGGGATCGACTTTGGTAAAATTTTTCAATGAGTAAATTCTTGGCTTACTTATTGTCGAGCCTGGTCGTTTCCATGACCCCGGCGTCGGCGCTGATATCGGATCGGGATCAAAGTGTTCTCGTAGAAGCGGACGAAGTCGAAATGGATTTTGCAAGCGGCAAGCGAATCTACAGAGGCAATGTGTCCGTAAAGCAGGGCACGATCCGGATCATCGCCGATCAGATCGAACTCTTTTACAAAGGCGAACAGCTGGATCATGGGATTGCAACGGGCAACCCGGCCGTTTTTCGCCAGCGACCCGAGGGTAAAAATCACGACGTGGTCGGTACCGGAAGAACGATCGAACTCGACGAGATCAACAACATCGTAACCTTCATTACAGATGCAAAACTGCGTCAGGATCGCGACGCCATAGAGGGCGATCGCATTGTTTATGACATGGGGCGAGACAAGATGATCGTCAGAGGTGGCGATGCAACCCCAACGCGCACTACCCGCGTCGGGGAAGACGCCGCGACTGCACTTCCCACGCAAACTGACAACGGTCGGCCGCGCATGGTGCTACAGCCAGAATCTGATGACACGAGCGGATCGTCTCCAGCATCGAACAACACCCGCTCCGCCAGCAGTAACGGCGCGACTGACAAAATTCAATCGGCTTTTATAAACGCCACCGGTGCTCCTGTCTTCGCAGCCCAAACCATGGCCGGCGCATCCCTGGGCACGTTACCCGCTGGAACGGCCGTGCGTGTTTTACGCATCACAGACAGCTGGGCACAGGTAAACGCCTCAAGGGCCGTGCACGTTTGGATCTTCGGAAAGTTTGTATCGACCCAATCGGGCGTCGGTACGGTGACGGGTTCAGCTGTGCGGATTCGATCAGCCCCTTCGACCGCTTCTGACGTCAAGGTTCTTGGTGAAGTCAATGTGGGAGACAAGGTCCAGGTGCTGGAAACGAGAGGCGATTGGAAAAAAATCACCGCGCCCTCTACCGTGCCCGTGTGGATTCCTGCGAGCCGTCTCGAGGCCACTACGGATTCCAACCGCTGGAACCAAGCATGGCGAACCCAGTCCGAGATCGGCGCGGCCGGTTAGATCCTTCCTTCACCCTCGGCTGACACTTTTCACACGAAATGAGCACCCTCGCCACGCAAGGCCTGATCAAGCGATTTGGTCGGTCTACCGTCGTTGATGATGTTGACGTTAGCGTCAGTGGCGGAGAAATTGTGGGCCTTTTAGGGCCCAACGGCGCAGGAAAGACGACGTGTTTTTACATGATCTGCGGCTTGGTGCGGCGGGACGGGGGGACCATTCTTCTGGATGGTCAGGATATCAGTCACTTACCCA
>JAYNKS010000010.1:0-3931 GCA_038111345.1 Gammaproteobacteria bacterium
GCCTATGACCGATCGGCCGGGCCTCGATTTCAGTTTCAGTGGCCTTAAAACCTTTACCCGAAATACCGTCCCGCCCGGAGACCTTGATGCGCAGACCGTCGCCGATATTGCCTGCGGGTTTCAGGAGGCTGCGGTCGATACCCTGGTGATCAAGTGTCGCCGGGCACTTGATCAAACGGGCCGAAAGCGATTGGTCATCGCCGGTGGGGTGGGCGCGAACGTGTTACTACGTGATCGGTTGAAGGAAATGACCGAAGCGTCGGGTCGTGAGGTGTTTTACCCTCGACCGCAATTCTGTACCGATAATGGCGCCATGATCGCCTACGCGGGCAGTGTCCGGCTTGCGGCTGGAGAGCGCCAACAGCTTGATTTTTCCGTTCGTCCCCGCTGGCGCTTAACGGAGCTTCCACCAATCGGTGGGGTGCGAGCTTAGGATTTTTTTCCGATTCTGGATTCGGTTCCCGTCATCAGGCGCCGGATATTGGCCTCATGTCGCCAGATCAATATGACCCCGAGACCGAGCGCGAGCAATATGTAGACGGTATCGGCCGTTGCCCACCACGCCCACGCGGGTGCGCTCGCTGCGGCGACGATGGCAGCCAGTGACGAAAATCTAAAGATCAGCGCGGTTACCAGCCACGTCAGCGCCAGTGCTAATCCCATTAACGGGCTGATACCCAGAAATACCCCCAGAGCGGTGGCCACTCCTTTGCCGCCCTTGAATTGAAAAAACACGGGGAATAAGTGACCAAGGAACGCGCCGGCAGCGGCGCCCGCGATGGCGAGGGGATTGGCAGAGATAGATGCCGCGAGAAGCACGGGGGCTGTTCCCTTGAGCAGATCGCCGATCAGCGTGAAGGCCGCTGCCGCTTTATTACCCAGTAGCAGGACGTTAGTTGCGCCCGGATTTTTCGAACCCTCCATGCGGGGATCCGGAAGCCCCATCATCCTTGAGACGAGGACGGCGCTCGATATGGAGCCGATCAGATAACCAATTACGGTAAACAGGAGCCAGTCCATAGGTCTCGGTCTCGCGCTTCAGGGAAAACCTCACTAAAGTATAAACTCGCTCGGCTATCGCATCTCAATGAAAGAGGGGATTTCGAATTTGGATAAGATTTTTGTGCAGGGTCTTGAGGTGGAGTGCGTAATCGGCGTCTGGGAATGGGAAAGGCAAATCAAGCAACGTTTGATTATCGATCTCGAAATGGCCTGGGACATTTCGCGGGCGGCAGCGTCTGATCAGTTGGAGGATACCCTCAGCTATAAAGATGTCGCGAAGCAGGTCAGCGCCTATGTAATCGAGACCCGGGCCAATCTCGTCGAGCGGCTGGCCGAGGGCATCGCGACGTTACTGATAGATGATTTTCAGGTGGTGTGGTGCAAGGTCAGGATAAATAAGCGGGGCGCCGTTACGGGCGCGCGGGATGTGGGCGTTCAAATCGAGCGTGGGCAATCATAGATGGTTCAAATTGCCGTCAGTTTAGGCAGTAATATTGAACGGGAGAGTAATATTCGGATGGCAGCGCGCGCCATACGTTCCCGCTATCCAGAGGCGACCTTCTCACCGGTGTTTAGTAGCGCCGCTGTCGGCTTTGACGGTCCCGACTTTCTAAACCTGGTTGCCGTTTATGAATCTGACCTTCCCGTCATGGAGGTAATCAAAGAGTTGCATGACTGGGAAGACCATTTGGGCCGAAAGCGAACAGCCGGTGAGATGACCTCCCGAACCATCGACCTTGACCTTCTGCTGTATGGAGAGGAGACGTTCCACCCGGAGGGCATTAACGTGCCTCGCCATGAGATCCTTGAGTACGCGCACGTGCTCAAGCCGCTTAGCCTCGTCATTCCGCAGCAGCGACACCCGGTCAGGGGAGAAACCTATCAAACCCTGTGGACTCAGATGTCGGCGGAGCAGGGCGCGTCTTTGAAAGAGGTATCTTTGCAACTGTAGCTGGTGGAGGTCCTAGGGAATGACCGTTCTGCCGCCATCGACATTAATCACCTGCCCCGTAATGAACGGTGCGTCGCGCAACAGAAAGAGCACGGCCCTGGCGATGTCCGAGGGGTCGCCCAATCGTTCAAGCGGTGTTCGACCCAGAATTTGCTGCTGAACGGCCTCACTTTCTCCGGTTTCAGGCCACAGAATGGCGCCGGGCGCCACGGCATTGACGCGCACAGTCGGACTCAATTCCCGAGCAAGAGAGCGCGTCAGCGACAGTAATCCGGCCTTGCTGGCTGAGTACACCGGGTGCCCGGCAAGCGGTCGCTCGGCATAAATGTCGGTCAGGTTAATGATGGATCCGTCACTCTTGGCGAGGGCAGGCGCGCACGCCTGAGATAAAAAGAAGGGTGCGCGAAGGTTGATATCAAAGAGCGCATCCCACTCAGCCTCTGTGGTTTGTCCCATGCGCGTCGGAAAAAATGCCGATGCGTTATTAACAAGCGCATGAAGTCCATTAAACGCAGCTAAAGCCGACCGACTGAGGGTCTCGCAGGCTGCAGCGGTATCCAGCGCGCCGGGACACAACACAGCCGAACCCGCACGCTGACGGTTCAGCGCATCGCATAACGTCTGCGCATGTTGCCCGCTGTCACGATAGTGAAGCACGACGTTCATTCCGGCTGTATGAAGATGCTCAGCGATTGTGGCGCCGATTCTGCGCGCCGCGCCTGTGATCAATACGGTGCGGCCTGCAAGGGGTTGGGGTTGAGCGGGCATATTGATTCAATCCAAAGGAAGAGGCGACGTTAAAATGGCGTGACGGCGACGCGATATCGATAGCGGATTAATGTACCAGACATCGTTCTACAGTCAGCGAGCGGGCGACTACATGGCGGCCGGGGTCGTTTCATTGACCGTCCAAGCGAGTTGTTTGGAGGCCGTAGATGCGATGCGCGCCCAAGACGCGAGCAGCATTGTCGTGATCGACAGCATCGGTCGTCCCGTCGGCATCGTGACCGAGCAGGATGTCCTGCGAAAAGTGACTTTTCACTTGGGTGAGGATACGCCGATCACCCATGTGATGAGCTCGCCCCTTCGCTCGATCGGTGAGGATGATCTTCTGTTTCAGGGCATTGCCCGAATGCGTCGCCATGCTCTGCGCCACATGCCGGTTCTGAACGGACGCGGTCAAGCGATCGGTGTGCTGCACCTGCATGACGCGCTGGCTGCTGCGACCGGTCGACTAATGGGTCATGTAGAGGCCATGGCCCAGGCGAGATCCATTGAAGGTCTCAGTCGCTTGAAAGAAGCGCAAATCAAAGTGGCGCTAGAGAGCGTTGAGGACGGTGAGGATCTCTCCCGGATACAGCGGCTTCTGTGTGCCATCAACAACGATATTTATCATCAGGTCGTCGAGTTATGCATGGAGGATATGGCAGCCGACGACTGGGGTGTACCCCCGATTAACTTTGAGGTGCTGGTGATGGGCTCCGGGGGAAGGGGCGAGAGTTTCCTGGGTCCGGATCAGGACAACGGTTTGATTCTTGATGATTACCCGGACAGTGATCATGATCGTATCGATCGCTGGTTCTATGAATTCGCCTGTCGAATGACCGCCTCGCTCGATGCTATAGGTTTCCCATTTTGCAAAGGCCACGTCATGGCGACAAATCCTCTGTGGCGCAAAAGTGTCTCGCAGTGGCGCGACCAGATTGAATTCTGGGTGCAGCAGCGAAAACCAAAGACGATGCTTCTGTGTGACATTTTTTTTGATTTTTCCTGTGTCTATGGATCCGGCATTATGACCGGACGCCTCCGTGATTTTGTAACCGAGGCGGTTCAGCACCCGGGCTTTCTGGGCGCCTTGTGTCTGGCCGATCAAAGCCATGATGTCGGACTCGACTGGTTGGGCCGCCTTGAATCGGAATCTGAGCCCGGACCCAATAAGGGCAAGCTAAGTCTTAAGATGCTTGGGATCCTGCCGAT
>JAYNKS010000010.1:3941-21834 GCA_038111345.1 Gammaproteobacteria bacterium
TCAAAGAGGCGTTCAAAAATATCCGCAGCTTCAGGGCGAAAGCGCGAAGTGAATTAACCGGCACTTTGATTGGATAAACTGATGCTAGAACTGGCTTTGTAGACTCCGGACGTCGTAAATACGAGCGCAGGCCGTAATCGCTTCGCCGAGGCTGTTGATACCCAACCCTTTAAGCAGGGGGAGCATCTTGATCAAGACCTCCGCGGTTGCCCTCGCGTCCCCGAGCGCTGTGTGTCGGCCAGCGTTGGTGATTTCAAAGCGCCTGCATAAGGCATCGAGACTGTGATCCATTTGGGTAGGCTGCAGCAGCATCGATAGGAGCAAGGTGTCCAGCACCGGTTGATCAAAACGAAACCCGGTACGTTGCTCAATCACGGCCAGACACTTCATGTCGAAAGCGGCGTTATGCCCGCCAATCACCGAGTCTTGTGCAAAGGAAGAAAAATCCGCCAGAACCACTTGAATGGGGGGATGCTGACTGACCATCTCGTCGGTGATTCCATGAATCCGGGTCGCCGCCGCAGGGATGGTGCGACCGGGATTCACCATCCGGTCGAAGTATTCACCGGACACCAATTGACCATTTACGATGCGAACCCCAGCGACCTGAACAATTTCATCGCCCTGCGAGGGCTTAAGACCGGTGGTCTCCAGATCCAGAACGGTGATGGTTAGCGATTCAACGTCTTGTTCGAGCAGCGAAGAGCCAGAGGGGTCTTTGAATAAGCCAAAATCATAGAACTCAGGGCGAGGGGCGATATCGGCCACTTCATGTAATCGCAGGGTTTCTGTCGAGAGCTGCTCTGATGAGGGCGGTTTGAGTATGAGCACATAGCCCTCGCATTCCCCGTTGTCGGCGAGGACGAGGGACATCCGGGCATTCAACGGGCCGGCTCCTCCGCTTCGGCGCTTACAGGCGAATTCCATGATCGACCGCGCATCAGTTCCGGCAGCCAGACGCCTTTGAAGTTCGGCAAGCGCCTCATGTAACTCTCGCTCATCGATCAGATGCGTAAGGCTACGACCCAGTCCGAGAGAGACATCCTCTTCAAATACAGATTGTGCTGACTTATTAAAGAGCACGATTTTGTGCGAGAGATTGCACAGCACCATTCCGTCAGCGAGATCTCTGATGATGGCTTCGAGTCGGGCTGATAATCGAGTGGCTTCCTGTGCGGATAGCGTCATCGCCTTATGCGTCTCAATCCGGCTTCGTGCCAGCGCCTGACTGATATCTAAAACGGCTTGCGAAACGGGTGCCAGGCTGGACGAGCGACGGGCGTCACTCGGAAACTCAATAGCAGGATGTGATTCGCTGTTTGCGGCGTGGGTGACTTGCTCAGCCAGTTGTCGTAGAGGTCGAAATACGAAAGTGTTCATCCACCAGCCGGCAAGTGCAGCCCCGCTGATGATCAAAAACGCCTGTCCGAACAGCAGCCAAGGCCAGGCGGAAAGCGGCGCTAGCCCGCTATACAGCAATAACGCGCTGACCAAAGGCCCCAGCAGAATCACCGCAGTCACTCCACGGATCACCTGTCTACCGGAAGAAAGAAAATGGCCCAAACTCAAAGATGACCACTCCTGATTCTCAGCAAGGGATATATCCCCGGTCTGGGACAAGCGCACTGAAAGTAAAATGTCAGAAGCCCATCACCCCTTAACTCAAAGCGCTTATACATTGTTCTCTCGCACTGCATCCCAAAACGTTTCCATGCCGACGATCAGCCCTGCGGCCTGGGAGCACAGTCAGACTGTGAGCGCCCATATCTCTCGATTGATTGGCGAATCGGGAGGTGTGTTGCCATTCGATAAGTATATGGAACATGTTCTGTATGCGCCGGGTCTGGGTTATTACGCCGCGGGCGCCGTCAAACTGGGCCCTGCGGGTGATTTTGTGACAGCACCTGAGACCGGGCTGTTGTTTGGGCAGTGTCTTGCCGATGAGGTTGCCGATGTTTTGGGCCACATGCCAAACGCGGCTATCGTTGAGTTTGGCGCGGGCTCAGGACGCCTCGCTGAGGTGCTCATTCAAACCCTAGCTGCGCTTAATCGGCTTCCGTCCCGATACATAATCATCGAACTGAGTCCCGATCTTCGCGAGCGTCAGCAGCGGACATTGAGAGCCCTGGCCGATAAAGTGGGTATGGCTATTGAGTGGCGAGACCAGATGCCTGAACCCGGTATAGAGGCGGTCGTCATCGCAAACGAGGTACTCGATGCGTTTCCGGTGACCCGGTTTCGCGTGGAAAAAGGCGGCGTTCGTCATGCGGGTGTGCGCGAGGCCGAACAGGGTTTTTCGTGGGATTGGTCATCCCCGATTCTCTCGCAGGGTCCCGAATTCGACATGGCGCGACGATTTTCCCTGGCTGAAGGCTACGAGACAGAGAACAGCCCCCGAGCGTCGGCCTGGATCCGAATGTTGGGCGAACTCCTTACCCGGGGCGTCGTTCTAATTATTGACTATGGCTACCCGCAAGAGGAGTACTTTTTGCCGGATAGGCGCAAGGGTACCCTTCGTTGCCACTACCGACACCATGCTCATGATGACCCGTTTGTTTTGACCGGTATTCAGGATATTACCTGCCACGTGAATTTTTCAGCGGTGGCACAAGCGGCCCGTCGGAGCGGGTTTGAGATCCTTGGTTATACCAGCCAGGAGGCTTATCTTCTTGCATTGGGACTTCTTGATAAGGCTTCACGTGCAACTAACGATGACGATAGAGCACAACTCGCTCTCGCGTCGGAAGTGAAGCGCCTGGTGTTGCCATCGCAGATGGGAGAAGCGTTTAAGGTCATGGGCTTGGGAAAAAACTGGTCGGCTAATCTCAACGGCTTCGGCCTGCGGGACAGGAGTCATCGGCTGTGATTGATGCGCTGCAGGCATTTTGGCTGGCTGCCATTCAGGGGCTGACTGAATTTTTGCCGATTTCGAGTTCCGCGCATCTGATTCTGATGCCCCGGATTTTTGATTGGCCCGATCAGGGCTTGGCCTTTGACGTAGCCGTTCACTTGGGCACGCTTTTGGCCATCATGGGTTATATGCGCCACGACCTACTGCTGATCGTCCGTAGCTGGTCTCTCCAGTGGGGCGCCTCTGGGCCAAATCCGAAAAGCCGATTGGGATGGCTGTTGATCATCGCGACGATCCCCGCCGTATTTGCGGGCTGGCTGATCAGCGGCCTGGCTGAAACAGCGCTTCGTGATCCGCGTGTGATTGCCTGGGCCACCATCGTTTTCGCTCTGGCGCTGTGGTGGGTTGATCGGACCGGCAAGCGAACCCGGTCGATTGATCATCTTACGGCCAAAGACGCGGCTCTGATCGGTTGCTTTCAGATTCTGGCGCTGATACCCGGCACCTCAAGATCGGGAATCACCATCACCGCCGGACTTATGCTGGGGCTGTCACGACAGGCGGCGGCACGTTTTTCATTTTTAATGGCAATTCCGATAATAGGCGCTGCGGGCGTTCTTAAGGGGTTAGAACTCGTTGGACGGCCTGAGCCTTGGCATTCAGGGATATTCTTTCTAGGTGCAGTGGTGGCATTCATCACTGCTTGGCTGGTCATCGCGCTCTTTATGCGTTTCGTGGAAAAAGTCGGCATGCTGCCTTTTGTGATTTATCGATTGGCCCTTGGAGTCATCTTGGTAGCCGTGTTCTGGTGAGTGCTCTCGTGCTCGGCGGGAGTTATTTGTCCCGCACACGAACGCTTTCGATGGCTGCGATTCGTCGCGCTGAGACGTAACGCTTCTTCTCCTCGGGGAGGAGCGTGCTGTCTGAGAGCGCACTCAGGTCAACAGACCGAGCAGCCTCTAGGTATGTTTGGATAAGCACGCCAGACGGGTAATCGATCGGTAAGCCTTCCCCGCGGCCTTGAGCATCGGCGTGACATGCGAGGATAAAAGGGGCAATCCGCTCCGGTCGCCGGAAGCCATCGAGTCGATTTAAAAGCGTAAGCACAGTTTCAGGGCGCAGTTCATTTAAACGATGCATTAATAGATGTTCAGCCGTAACCCGGCAGGCTAACTCTCTGAAATCGGCAGGCACGCGCAAGCGATTGCAAAGTGTTTTGACAAGCTCGACGCCCCGGCGCTCATGCTGAATGTGCTTGGGCCACTCGTTTTCTGGAGTGGCAGCTTTACCCAGATCATGGACCAGAGCTGCAAAACGAACCTCGGTATCAGCGCAAAGCGACGTCGCCGCCTCGAGCGCCATCATCGTATGGGTGTACACATCACCCTCGGGATGAAAGTCCGGGCGCTGAGGGACATCTCTCAATTGGTCTAGTTCTGGAAAAATCTCGCCAAGGGCACCGCACGCCTTGAGCACCGAGAAAAATTCAACGGGCGTTTGCTCGGATAGTGCGGACACGGTTTCTCGCCAGACCCGCTCGGGGGTAAGCGCCTGCAATTCTCCAGACTCGCTAATCTGCGTCATCAAGGTTATGGTCTCGGGCGCTACCACAAACCCACGATGTGCATAGCGCGCGGCAAAGCGTGCGACTCGCAGAACCCGAAGTGGATCTTCGCTAAAGGCGGGGGATACATGTCGGAGGATCTTCGCGTCTAGGTCTCGGGCACCGCCGTGGGGATCAATGAGCCGCCCATCGAGGCTTTGCGCCATCGCGTTAATGGTGAGATCGCGGCGGGAAAGATCATCTTCGAGGGTGACATCTGACCCCGCAGAGGTCTCAAAGCCTCGATATCCCGGGGCGGTCTTGCGCTCGCGCCGCGCTAGCGCGTACTCCTCTTTGCTTTCCGGATGCAAAAAGACGGGAAAGTCCCGGCCCACTGCGATAAAGCCTCTACTTCGCATCTCCTCAACGCTGGAGCCAATCACGACCCAGTCGCGATCGGCCGACTGCAGACCAAGGAGTGCATCACGCACGGCACCGCCCACGAGGTAACACTTTTCTTGAAAGCGCGAGTCCATTATTGTGACGATTCGTTCTGGATTAAAGTCATCAATTAAATCGGGGATTTCGTCAGGGCCTGTCAGCCCCATTATTTTGACCGATTTATACACGTCGCCCGCCTTGCAATGATTTATGCTTTTGCGGATGCTTTGACGGGTCAGTCGATGGCCAGCTGCTTTACCCTCGCTATGCGTCTATTTTCCCAAGTGTTCGTTATCCTGGCCGCGATTTCTCTCGTCGGTTGCCAGAACGTTAGTTACTACTCACAGGCCATTTCGGGTCAGGCGTCGTTGCTCTGGAACAGCAAAGCTATTGAGCAGGTGCTAAAACATCCGGATACCACCCCAGCACTTCGGGCGCGTCTTGAGCTGGTTCAGGAGATAAGAGCATATGCCGTTGATGCGCTTGATCTGCCCAAAAGCAAGAGTTACCAGCGCTATAGCGACATCGGTCGGGATTTTGTTCTGTGGAGCGTTGTGGCCGCGAGGGAGTTCTCGATTGCGCCGGAGTTGTTCTGTTTCCCAATTGTGGGATGCGTGTCCTATCACGGATATTTCCAGCGTTCAAAAGCTGAAGAGGAGGCGGCCACGCTTCGCGCTCGTGGTCTGGAGGTCTCGGTGGGCCCGGTTGCTGCCTATTCGACATTGGGATGGTTTCCCGATCCAGTCTTAAGTTCGGTTCTCAACTACCCTGACCCGGAGCTGGCGGGGTTGATATTCCATGAGCTGTCCCACGAGCGGGTTTATATCAAGGATGACACCACGTTCAACGAATCCTTCGCGAGTTTCGTTGAACGTACGGGCGTCCGACAGTGGCTTCAGTCACGGGGTCAGGACGATGCGCTGAGAGACTATCAGCGAAGGTCTGATCAACGGGATCGTCTGATTGCGTTGATTGCGAGCACGCGCGAGCGCCTTGGGACCGTCTATGCGATGGATCTGCCTGATCCAAAGAAGCGCGAACAAAAAGATCAACTACTCAATCAGTTGAAAGACGAGTACCTGAGGCTGCGTGATTTAGACGAGGTGCCCAACTGGGGCGGCTGGTTTGAACGCGATTTGAACAACGCGAAACTGGCCGCTGTGGGAACGTATTACGACCAAACGGATTATTTCGAGGATCTCTTTCGTCAGGCCGAGGGTAATTTTTCCACTTTTTACCGGCTGGTCGAAGCGCATTGAAGACCGACACCGGAGCAGGAGATCGAATCGTGTGGCGCTCGGTTGTTGTCACGAACCTTTGTCGAAGAAAATGATAGTATCGACGACGTTCTCGTCCAACAGGATACCGTGAATTTCTGAACCCCGGGAACCTGACGATCGATCCGAAAAAAAGGAGTTTTTTATGAAAAAATTAATTGTCGCTGTGTTTGGGGCGGTGTTACTCGCCGGTCAGTCGCTCTTCATGGCGAATGCAGCCTGGAATCCCGACAAGAAAGAAAAAACCAATGATCAAGCCGTGGAAGAAACCATCGCCGCCTTTCTCGAGAAAGATCCTGGAATGCAGACATTCCTGGACGAAGCGCACGGATACGTTGTCTTTCCAAAGATTTATAAAGGCGCCATAGGCGTGGGGGGCGCGTACGGGTCCGGTCAGGTGTATGAAGACGGAAAGCACATTGGTAACGCCACACTTGCGCAATTGACCTATGGTCTCCAGCTTGGCGGTCAGGCCTATGCCGAAATTATTTTCTTCGGCGATCAAGACGCGCTCGAGCGGTTTAAGGCGGAGAAGTTGGAATTCAGTGCGCAGGCGTCAGCGGTTGCTGCTGACGCGGGTGCCGCCGCAACCGCGGCCTACGAGGGAGGCGTCGCCGTGTTTACGCTCGCGATTGGCGGCCTGATGTACGAGGCGTCCATCGGCGGCCAGAAATTTGAGTTCGAACCGGTAGAGTAAGCGCGACGCTTAGGTTGTTAAGGTAATCCTGATCATGGCCCGTCTATCGAGTCATGATCGGGCGTTTACTTGTTGCACCATCTTTTTGCCGTACGCCTGTTGATACGCCTCAAGTGCGGGCAAGAAGCCCGACAGGTCCGGGCGGTATTTCAAAAATTCAAGAAGGGTATGAAAGCGGGCGAGGGCATGCACGCGCAGGCCAAACTCGCGGGCGACCGACTCGATTGCCGATTCCCCTGACTCACTGACGGCTTCTTCCCGATCGAGGGCAATGACCACCGCTACCGCTTGCGCGCCGGCCTCTTGAATCAGATGAACGGACTCTCGGGTAGACGTGCCGGCTGTGATCACATCGTCGATGATGATGATATTGCCGCGAAGAGGAGCGCCCACAAGTTTGCCGCCTTCACCATGATCTTTGACTTCTTTGCGGTTAAACGCGTAAGGCACATCGCGGGCAAATCGGTCAAACAGAGCCGTCGCTGTGGTCGCAGCCAGCGGTATACCTTTGTAGGCTGGCCCGAAAAGTGTGAAGGGGTCAGGCTCGTTATGATGCAGCGCGCCGGCATAGAAATGGGCCAGGCGAGCAAGCGTCTTGCCGCTGTTGAATAAACCGGCGTTGAAAAAGTACGGGCTGACTCTTCCGGATTTAAGGGTAAACTCGCCGAAGCGAAGGACACCCGTTTCAAGTGCAAAGTCCAGAAACGCGAGCTCGCTCTCGGTGTCGTAAGTCATCGAGGTTGCTTCACCTAAGATTGATCTCATGCGCATCTTAACCTTAAACGTTAACGGGATCCGCGCAGCCGCTCGCAAGGGTTTCTTCCAATGGCTGCAAGCGCAGGATGCGGATTTTGTATGCCTTCAGGAGACACGGGCTCAGCCGGCGCAGCGAACAGACCCCATTTTTTCGCCGGCGGGATATAGCGTGACTTACGTCGATGCTGAGCGCCCGGGATACAGCGGCGTCGCGTTGTTCTGTCGCCGGAAACCGGACCGGATAATAGAGGGCGTTGGCTGGCAGGACTTCGATAGTGAGGGGCGCTGGGTTCAGGCGGATTATGGAAGGCTAAGCGTGGTGTCGCTTTATTTACCGTCCGGATCGAGCCGAGAGGATCGACAGCTTTTCAAGTACGAGCTGATGGATCGCTTTAAGCCGCTGCTGAAAAAATGGGCCGCAAGCGGTCGGGAATTCATTATCTGCGGTGATATCAACATCGCGCATAAAGAGATCGACCTCAAGAATTGGCGATCCAATCAGAAAAATTCCGGATTTCTCCCGGAGGAAAGGGCCTGGATGGACTGGTGGCTTAGCGATGGCGGGATGGTTGATGTGTTTCGGGAAGTTGAGCCAGGTCCGGATCAGTTTACCTGGTGGTCTAACCGGGGCCAGGCCTGGGCGAAAAACGTGGGATGGCGAATCGACTACCAGATTGCGACGCCCCAGATTGCTAAGCGCGCGTATGCGGTCGAAATTTTTAAAGACGATCGATTTTCAGACCACGCGCCGCTGATTATTGACTATCGCGTGAGTGATCGATGGTTGCGAACGGTCAGCTGATTTGTCTGAGCGCCTCTCCGGCGAGCGGACCCAGGTCCGATAGCCAATGAGTGAGCCAAGCCCAGTTCAGAGGGGGGCCCCTAACTTCCGGCAGGCGCTTGCGGTCTATAAAGACTGGCGGATGCTGCGTCTCGCGCTTCTTGGACTCATTAGCGGATTTCCGTGGGTGTTGATTGGGAGCGCGCTTAGTCTATGGCTAAAGGAAGAGGGTCTCAGTCGAACCACCATCGGTTGGGCGGGTCTTATTTTTACCGTCTACGCCTTCAATTTCCTCTGGGCGCCGCTAATTGATCGGATTCAGATTCCTTATCTCACGCAAAGGCTTGGTCACCGCCGGGCGTGGATCGTGAGTCTTCAGCTCGTGATTTTGGCGAGTCTTGGCGTGTGGAGCGTCTCTGACCCCTCGGCCAATCTGCAGGGCGTGATTCTCGTTGGGCTGATTATTGCGATTGCCTCAGCTACCCAGGACATCACTATTGACGCCCTGCGTATTGAGCAGATCGGCCAGCGCGAAAGCAATGTGATGGCGGCAGGTGCCGCGGTGGCGGTGATGGGCTGGTGGACAGGTTATAAATTGGGTGGTGTTGCGGCCCTCACGGTAGCTCAGGGATTTCAGGATGCGGGCGTGACCCATTACTGGCAGGCAACCTTTTTGGTTTTGGGGCTTGTGGTGATCGTCTGCAACATTGCGTTGATCTTTGTACCCGAGCCTAGTTCCTCACAGCGGGCCGATGCCCAGAGAACAGCGCAGCAAAGGCTGCAGGCGCAATGGGGACATGCCGGCGTTTTTGCGGTCTTGCTGTCGTGGTTGAGTACGACGCTCCTCAGTCCGCTCGCGAGCTTCTTTCGAAAAAACGGCTTCGCGATTGCGCTCGCAATCCTCGGGTTTGTGTTTCTTTTTAAGATCGGCGAGGCGTTTTTGGGTCGCATGTCACTTATTTTCTATAAAGAAATCGGGTTCTCGAAAACCGATATCGCGCTTTATTCAAAGGGACTCGGGTGGGTCACCACCGTGGTCTTTACGTTGGCAGGTAGTCTTTTTGCGGTCCGGGTGGGCCTCATTCGGGCGATGTTCCTGGCCGGTATTCTGATGGCCCTAACAAATCTTCTTTTTTCGTTCTTGGCGTGGTCAGGAAAGTCCGAGTGGTTTTTCGCTCTCGCTGTAGTAATGGACGATCTGACCGGCGCATTTGCCACGGTGGTATTCGTTGCCTTCATTTCCATGCTGGTGGATCGAACCTATACCGCCACCCAGTACGCCCTGTTGGCATCTATCGGGACCGCAGGCCGAACTCTTTTTGCATCCTGGTCTGGTGCGATGGTGGACTGGCTCGACGGCGATTGGGGGCTATTTTTTGTCATTACTGCGCTTATGGTCTTGCCGTCGCTTTGGTGTCTTTGGGCCATCCGCCGCCAATTGGCTGCTTTATTGACTGGCGCTCAGGTGCAAATATTTAAAAAGTCACCGTCTTAGGCGGACGCCGGCTCAAGGTATAATCCGCGCTCGCTCGCCCCTTGGGTCCTGAGCGAGTCTTCATAAAACGCGGAATAGTTCCATGCCGATCTACGAGTATGTCTGTAGCCAGTGCAATCATCATCTGGAAGCGCTCCAAAAGCTTTCCGATGATCCGTTGGTTTTCTGCCCGGAGTGTGGCGAAGCCACGCTTCGCAAGCAGGTCTCAGCAGCCGCCTTCCGACTAAAAGGCACCGGCTGGTACGAGACCGATTTCAAGAACTCGGGAAAGGATAAAAAGGGCGAAGGCGCCAGCGGCAAGAGCGAATCGTCATCCTCGGTAGCGCCTGCTGATTCGGGCTCGACCAAAGCTGATTCGGGCTTGACCAAAGATAACTCTTCGACGGCCAAGGGAACCTCGGACAAAGCAAGCAATACGTCGACGAGTTCGTCTGCTTCCAAACCGGCCTGAGTGCCGCGTTTATCCCTTCGCGTTGGAATGTATCGTGACGACTGAGCACCGAAATACGCTTTGCGGCGAGCTTAATCTGGCAGCTGCCGATCAAGAAGTCCGGCTGTGCGGCTGGGTGCAACGGCGCCGTGATCATGGCGGGGTGATCTTTATTGATCTCCGTGATCGAAGCGGATTGGTTCAGGTGGTGTTTGATCCAGATCGCGCGGATCAGTTTGCGCGAGCCGAGGCGGTTCGAAGCGAATACGTGCTTCAGGTGACCGGTCGGGTTCGCGCGAGACCCGAAGGGACGCGCAATAAAGATCTTCCGACTGGTGAGATCGAGGTGCTGGGGCTCGAACTTGTCATCCTCAACCCGTCAGAGCCCTTGCCGTTTCAGATAGATGACTCAGACACCAGTGAGGCCATTCGGTTGCGCTACCGGTATCTGGATCTTCGTAGCGAACGCATGCAGCGGAATCTGCGCCTGCGCCATCAATTTATTCGCACCTTACGCCGATATCTGGACGAGCGTGATTTTGTAGAGATGGAGACCCCGGTGCTGACCCGATCAACGCCGGAAGGCGCGCGCGACTATCTGGTGCCTAGTCGTGTGCACCCGGGGCAATTTTTTGCCCTGCCACAGTCGCCCCAGCTCTTTAAGCAGTTATTGATGATCTCCGGGTTCGAACGCTATTACCAGATCGCGCGCTGTTTTCGCGATGAGGATTTGCGGGCGGACCGGCAACCGGAGTTCACGCAGTTGGATATCGAAATGTCGTTCATTGATGAGAACGAGATTATCGAAATGATGGAGCAAATGATGCGCACCGTTTTCACTGAGGTGCTCTCTATCGATCTGCCCCATCCCTTCCCACGCCTTACCTATGCTGAAGCGGTAAGACGCTTTGGGACGGATCGGCCAGACCTTCGGATTCCGCTCGAACTGGTTGATGTGGCTGATCTCATGCGCGACGTGGAGTTCAAGGTCTTTTCGGCGCCAGCGTCGACGAGCGGCAGTCGTGTGGCCGTGCTCAGGGTTCCGGGCGGCGGAGCGCTAAGTCGTCAGCAGATTGATGGGTACACTGATCTGGTGAAGCAGTTTGGTGCGGGTGGGTTGGCTTACATAAAGGTCAATCAGATTGACAAGGGTCCGGATGGTCTCCAATCGCCGATCCTGAAATTCATGCCGGAGACCGTGGTTCAGGAGCTCCTCAGTCGATGCGGCGCGGAAGATGGCGATATTCTTTTCTTCGGCGCCGATCGCGCCCGTGTGGTGAACGATGCGCTGAGCGCGCTCCGAATCCGGCTTGGCCATGATCTCGATCTGGTCGAAGGGGGATGGCAACCGCTCTGGGTGATTGAGTTTCCATTGCTCGAAGAAGACCCGGACGCGGGGCGTTGGGTCTCCTTACACCACCCGTTCACCGCACCGCATCCGGACGATCTTGGTGCGATGGATACAGACCCCGGAGCCGTCCGGTCCAGAGCGTACGATATGGTGCTCAACGGGACCGAGATTGGTGGCGGGTCTATCCGCATTCATCAAAGCGAGGTACAGCAGCAGGTCTTCTCGGCGCTGGGATTCGATGAGCAGGAGGCCAAAGCACGCTTTGGGTTCTTGCTCGATGCGCTGCGTTTCGGGGCGCCACCGCATGGCGGTATCGCATTCGGGATTGATCGAATCGTCTCCATGGCCGCGGGCGAGGAGTCGATTCGGGATGTGATTGCCTTTCCAAAGACTCAGAAAGCATCCTGCCTCATGACAGAGGCGCCAGGGGACGTCGATCTGGAGCAACTTCGTGACCTCAATCTGCGGATCAACCGAGCCCACGATTCAGGGAACCCTAAGTCCGGGTGAGATACGACACGTTGATACCGGGCCGGGATCGTAAGCGTCCCGAGTCGGTATTGGTTACGATCTACACCGCCGATCGCCAAACATTATTGCTACGGCGGGTGGGTAATCCGATCTGGCAGTCCGTCACGGGTAGTCTTTTATGGGAGGAAGAGCATCCTTCGCAGGCCGCCCGTCGAGAAGTGGAAGAAGAGACCGGCATCGTAGCTCCCTCTGGCTGGCGCGATTGGCAGGAGTCCCGCACTTTCATGATCATGCCGGAGTCCCGTTACCGATACGGCCCAGGCGTAACCGTAAACCTTGAGCATGTGTTTTCTCTTGAAGTGTCGACCGCCATTGATGTTCGGCTCAATCCTAGGGAGCACACGGAGCACCAGTGGGTTGTCATCGACCAGGCGCTCGAGATGGTATGGTCACGGACCAATTTCCTCGCGCTTTCACATCTCAAGCAAGAACTGGTGTAATTGGGTCTGATAGGGGATCAAAAAAATTAAGAGGACTTGAAGAAAGGGGTGTTATGGCAGGACACAGCAAATGGGCCAACATTAAATTTCGGAAAGCGGCGCAAGATGCAAAGCGTGGCAAACTTTTTACGAAATTGATCCGCGAGATTACGGTATCGGCTCGATCGGGCGGAGGAGACAGCGCGTCTAATCCCCGGCTGCGCACAGCGATCGACAAGGCGCTTGGCGCCAATATGACCCGCGACACAGTTGATCGGGCGATCAAGCGTGGGACGGGTGAACTGGAAGGGGTCTCCTACGAAGAGATTCGCTATGAAGGCTATGCGCCCGGTGGAGTTGCCGTGCTGGTTGATACCATGACGGACAATCGCAACCGCACGGTGGGTGAAGTGCGGCACATCTTCAGCAAACATGGCGGGAATCTGGGCACCGATGGCTCGGTCGCGTACCTTTTCTCAAAGACCGGACTTTTTGTCTTTGCGCCTGGGGTGGACGAGGAAAAAGTGATGGAGGTCTCGGTGGGTGCGGGTGCTGATGATGTGGAAACGGCAGACGATGGCTCCATAGAGGTTTTGACGGCGCCGGAGCAGTTTGATGACGTACTCGCCGCGCTGACGCAGGCAGGACTCTCGCCAGATGTGGCCGAGGTTGTGGAGCGTCCATCCAATGAGACTTCTGTCATTGGCGAGGATGCTGAAAAAGTAATGCGACTGATCGATGCGCTTGAGGAGTTGGATGATGTTCAGGACGTGTTCACCAATGCGACTTTTGAAGAGGAAGCCGCTCGCGCGGAATAGGTCCTAAAGACCGTTATGGCTCAGGCGTCGATACGGGCGATAGGCATCGATCCGGGGTCCCGGATTACCGGGATCGGTGTCGTGGAGGCGCAGGGTCAAAAACTAAAGCACGTGCACAGCGAGAGCGTTCGGCTCGGAACCGGCTCTCTGGCCTCGCGGCTGGTGTTGTTGTACGACCGCATTGAGGAAATCGTAGGCACCTATCAACCAGACGTGGGGGCTATCGAGAAAGTATTTCTGGCCTCGAATCCCCAGTCTGCCCTGGTCCTGGGTCAGGCGCGTGGCAGCGCGCTTTTAGCGATGGCTCAGCAGGGTCTTGAGGCCAGTGAGTACAGCGCGCTGGAAATCAAAAGAGCGGTGACCGGGACAGGCCGGGCAACGAAAGAACAGGTTCAACATATGGTCAGAGTGTTGCTGGGCTTGAGTCGTAAGCCGGCGCAGGATGCGGCCGACGCTCTCGCGTGTGCCATTTGTCACCTGCACGCCTCTCAGGGCCAAGCAGAGGTTTTGCCTGCGGCTTCGGTAAAATCGAGATCTCGCAGGCGGACGACTCGACGATGATTGGCCTCATAAGCGGAACACTGGTGCACAAACAACCCCCGCAGCTGATGGTGGACGTGGGAGGCGTGGCGTACGAACTTGAGGCTCCCATGACGGCCTTTTACACCCTGCCGCCGATCGGAGAAAAGGTTGCGTTGTACACGCATCTTGCGATTCGGGAGGACGCGCACCTCCTGTACGGTTTTTCTGATGCTCGCCAGCGGGATCTCTTTCGGACCTTGCTGAAGGTGAGTGGGGTGGGGCCTCGAGTAGGTCTTGCGATCCTCTCTGGTTTAACGGCAGACGAACTCGTCGCGTGTGTTTCTGTGGGTGATCTGGCGCAACTAACCCGCGTCCCCGGGATCGGCCGAAAGACCGCTGAGCGTTTGCTGATTGAATTACGTGATCGGCTGAAAACGGCGCCGTCCGAGCAGGCCATATCGTCAAGCGCAAAAACCCCTATTCAGGATGCCATTAGCGCCCTGATGACGCTTGGATACAAAGAAAGTGACGCTTCACGGGCGGTCCGCTCGATTGAATCTGCAGAGGGGTCTGCTGTTGAAGCGCTTATCAAAGAAGCGCTACGCGTGTTGGCAAAGAAAAGCCCATGAGTCATCACGATCCATTGATTGATCCATCCGATCTGCCGGATTCAGGGTCCGAGAAGGCCATTGACCGAAGTCTGCGCCCGGTCGCGCTTGATGATTTCATCGGGCAAGCAAAGGTGCGTGAGCAGCTTGGGATTTTCATCGAGGCGGCAAAAGGTCGGGCCGAAGCGCTCGATCATGTGCTGGTCTTTGGCCCTCCGGGCCTTGGAAAGACAACGCTCGCCCACATTCTCGCCAACGAGATGGGCGCTAATCTTCGGCAAACCTCCGGACCGGTGCTAGAGAAGGCCGGCGACCTGGCTGCGATTTTGACCAATCTGGAAGCCCATGATGTGTTGTTTGTTGATGAGATTCATCGATTGAGTCCGGCAGTTGAAGAAATTCTTTACCCGGCTCTTGAGGATTACGAATTGGACATCATGATCGGAGAGGGTCCGGCCGCGCGCTCCATCAAGCTTAATCTGCCGCCGTTTACTTTAGTGGGCGCCACCACTCGAGCTGGGTTGCTGACCTCACCGCTGCGTGATCGTTTCGGAATTGTGCAGCGCCTGGAGTTTTACGGCAGCGATGAGCTGGCCTTAATCGTGAACCGCTCCGCGCGGATTTTGGGTTTGAAAAGTGAGCCTTCGGGCATAGACGCGATTGCCCGGCGAAGTCGAGGCACCCCGCGAATAGCTAACCGATTGCTTCGCCGGGTCCGCGATTTTGCCGAGGTTCGGTCAAACGGCGTGGTGACAGGCGCGATCGCGAACGAAGCGCTCGATCTTCTGGAAGTGGATGAGTTTGGCCTAGATGCTCTGGATCGTCGGCTGTTGTTGGCAGTGATGGAAAAATTTGACGGCGGTCCGGTGGGTGTGGAGAGTCTGGCAGCTGCAATCGGCGAGGAGCGCGGTACCCTTGAGGATGTCGTGGAGCCTTATCTGATTCAGTCAGGATTTCTTATGCGAACGCCACGCGGGCGAACCGCCACTTCGGCGGCGTATCGGCATTTTGGCCTGAAGGCGCCAAAAGACACCCGCCCACAGGCTGGCCTTTTTAATGATCAGGACGAATGAGCAGCGCCATAAAAAGATCAGGAAATGCTCATGTCTATGACAGCGCCGGTCGGTTTTATTTGGGATACTGTTCGCCAGGAGTGGTGAGGTGACGCCAGAGCGAGATTCTTGCCCGTCGGCTTTTCGCTGGCCGGTTCGCGTTTATTACGAGGATACCGATGCTGGAGGCATCGTCTACTACGCAAACTACCTAAAATTTATGGAGCGAGCCCGTACCGAGTGGCTGCGAGCGATGGGGGTGGATGTAAATGAGTGGGCGCTTAGAACGGGTCAGGGGTTTGTGGTGCGCTCGGCCCATCTTAGTTTTATTAAACCCGGCTATTTAGGGGATGAACTGCTGGTGTCGGTAGAGCCGACGGTCCAAAAAAAAGCGAGCGTTACGGTGTTTCAGCGTGTGAGTAACGGCAGCGAGGCGCTATGCAAAGGGGATATCCGTCTCGCCTTTGTGGAGCTTAAGACCATGCGTCCGTGCGCTCTTCCTGAATTTATGATCTAAGGGATTCGAGTCGATGAACGAAGCTATGAAAATCGCTATTAACAACGAGTCCTTGTCGATTCTCGAGTTGATATTGAATGCCAGCCTGTTGGTGCAGTTGGTCATGCTGATCCTAGTGGTCGCCTCGCTGGTGTCGTGGACGGTCATATTCACCAAGTCCATCTCGCTTAAGAAGTTAAGAAAAGAGGCTGACGATTTCGAGGCCGATTTCTGGTCGGGTGGGGAGCTTAACGGTCTGTACCGAAGGTGTACGGAAAGTGGTGCAGAGCCGGTGGGTATGACTGGGATTTTTGTCGCCGGGTATCGGGAGTACAGCCGTTTGACCGGCAACACGTCGCTTGAGCGCGCGGATCTCGTAGAGGGCGTGCAGCGGGCAATGCGTGTTGCTATGAGTCGCGAGGTCGAAGCGCTGGAATCGCGTTTGCCCTTTTTGGCTACGGTAGGCTCCACCAGCCCTTACGTGGGGCTTTTTGGCACCGTCTGGGGAATTATGAATTCCTTTAGATCGCTCGGCGCTTTACAGAGCGTGTCGATTGCGACGGTGGCGCCTGGCATCTCAGAAGCTCTGATTGCTACCGCGATGGGTCTTTTTGCCGCTATCCCCGCGGTGATCGGATACAACCGTTTTTCGGCGGCGTCTGAGTCGTTGATTGCCCGCTATGACGTATTTGTTGAAGAATTTGCGAGCATTGTGAATCGTCAGGCTGTCAGCGGGCGACGACGGTCCTGAGGCACTCGAGATGCGTACCCGCCGCTCCAAGCGCCAGATGAGCGAGATCAATGTCGTTCCTTATATCGACGTCATGCTGGTGCTGTTGGTCATTTTCATGGTGACAGCGCCTTTGTTGATGGAAGGCGTCAATGTCGATTTGCCCCAAGCCAGCGCGAAGGCGGTCTCAGAGAAAAGCTCGGAACCCTTTGTCGTGCACATTGACGCCAACGAGCAGTATTTCATTAATGATGATCCTGAGCCGATCCAATCCATTCAGGAGATTCGAATCAAGGCGGATATCGTTCGCCGCAACAGTCCCGAAACCGAGTTTCTTGTGAGAGCCGATAAAAGCGTCCGATATGACGCGGTGGTGCAGGCTATGGTCCTGCTGCAGCAGGCAGGGATTGACGGTGTAGGCCTCGTCACGGACGCTCTGGAAAACTGATTCGACGTGAATCGTCGTTCCCGAAAAGGTACCCGTCCGATACGGGCATTCGTCTACGCCGTTTTGATCCATGTCGCTTTTGGCGCCATGTTGGGGGTCACGCTTTGGGTTCAGCCCCGCACCCTTAAACCCGTAGAGGGAAAACCCGTCCAGGCCAAGGCTATTGATCTCGCAGCGATTGAGAGAGAGAAGCAGCGAATTGCCGCCGAGAAGAAAAAAGCCGAAGACGAAAAAAAGCGCAAAGAGGCCGAGAAGAAGAAAAAGAAACAAGAAGCCGAGGAACGTAAACGCAAAGAGGCCGAGAAAAAGAAAAAAGCAGAAGAAGAGAAGAAGCGCAAAGAAGCCGAAAAGAAGAAAAAAGCAGAAGAAGAGAAAAAGCGCAAAGCGCAGGAGAAGAAAAAAGCAGAAGAAGAGAAGAAGCGCAAAGAAGCCGAAAAGAAGAAGAAGGAGGCCGAGGCCAAAGCCGAGCAAGAGCGCCAGGCAGAGGAAAAGAGAAAAGCCGAACAAGAGAAAAAACGCATAGAAGAAGAGCGGAAGAAGCGAGAAGCGGAAGAGAAAGAACGCATCCGTGAGGCTGAAGAGGCTCAGCGTCAGCAGGATGAACAGGACGCGGTTTCTGCGTTCGGCGCCGTTGCTTGGGCCATTCA
>JAYNKS010000011.1:0-12363 GCA_038111345.1 Gammaproteobacteria bacterium
GTTCAATACCCCAAACAGCAGCTCGTCAGAGGGCTCCCCGAACGGCGAATCGATGCGCGCCCAGCGCACGTCTTCAAGCCCGTCGATCTCGTAAAGACCGCTGCCGCCGATGATGCCCAGCATGGGATTGGGGTGATGGGTGCTCATGATGCTTCTAGAACAACGACGCCCCTAATTCGCGCACGGCCGTCAGCATTTCGGGTTCATCGGTTAGCGCTTCCGCAATGGCGCTGTCGCAGGCGGTTTGGGCGTCGATACCGCTGGCCATCAGTTTTGCCGCATGAACCAAAAGCCGCGTGCTGGCGCCTTCCTCTAGCCCGTTGCCTTTGAGGTTCCGGGTCATACCGGCGAACCGCACCAGGCGCATCGCCACGTCGGAATCGACACCCGACTCACGGGTTACGATCGTGCACTCGAGTGTTTCGTCAGGATACTGAAAGTCGATCGCCACGAATCGCTGCCGGGTGCTTTGCTTGAGGTCTTTAAGCACGCTTTGATAACCCGGGTTGTACGAGACCGCCAGACAGAACTCAGGCGGCGCCGTCAGCGTTTCTCCTGTCTTTTCGATGGGCAACTGACGACGATCGTCTGCCAGCGGATGAATGATAACCGTCGTGTCCTTTCGGGCCTCTACTACCTCATCGAGATAGCACAGTGCTCCACTTCGAACGGCCGCGCTCAGCGGTCCATCAATCCATTGCGTCTCACCGCCGACGATAAGGTAGCGACCGACAAGATCCGATGCCGTCAGGTCATCGTGGCAGGACACCGTCACCAGAGGTCGCTGAAGGCGCCAGGCCATATGCTCCATGAAACGGGTTTTCCCGCAGCCCGTTGGCCCTTTGAGAAGCACGGGCAGTCGGTTGGACCATGCGGCTTCAAAGACATCAATCTCATTGCCGGATGGCGCATAGAACGGTTCAGCGTCGATGTATGTTGGCGAGGCGTGCGGCTGGAGCATGAGGGAATGGTAGGTAAGTGAAGATGAGTCGGCGGTCAAGTGGTCATGGGCCTTGTCAATTTCGAGCATACGCGAGACGGGCGGGTCTGCACAGGGCGGTACGCCTGAAACGACAAGAGATCGTTACACCCTGAAGGCTTCCTTCAGTTTCTTTTTTACCGGAGTGTTCTTGAGTCGAACGTAGCTGGGCAGTCCGTTTTTCTCATAAGGGGGATAGTCCTCGCCGCGAATCAATGGGGCAAGGTATCGTCTGCATCGCTCGGTAATGCCAAACCCGTCAGCCGAGATGAAGTTGCGCGGCATCATTTTTTCACGATTAGCGACTCGCTTGAGATCGGCCTCGCCAATCTTCCACCGATAAGGCTGATCTGATGTCCGAATGATGGTCGGCATTACCGCGTTCTTGCCGGCCAGTGCCATTTTGACGGCGGCTACTCCCGTCGCATAGGCGTGCTCCACATCAGAGCGCGAGGCAATATGCCGCGCGGCCCGCTGGAGGTAATCGGCAACCGCCCAGTGATATTTGACTCCTAGGTCTTCTTTCACGATGGAGGCAACGACCGGCGCGACACCACCGAGTTGAGCGTGGCCGAAGGCATCCCGTAGGCCCTGATCAGCAAGGAAGCGTCCGTCTTTAGCACGTACCCCCTCAGAGACCACCACAGAACAGTAGCCGAAGCGTTTAATTTTCTCCGCGACGCTTTTGACAAATCTTTTGCGATCAAACGTGATCTCAGGAAACAGGATCACAATTGGAATAGGCGTCTTCGGGTCGCTGGCCATTCCGCCCGCGGCGGCGATCCATCCCGCATGTCGACCCATGACCTCAAGGATGAACACTTTGGTTGAGGTCAGCGCCATAGAGGCCACGTCGAAACTCGCTTCGCGGGTTGAGACAGCGATGTATTTGGCCACCGATCCAAAGCCCGGACAGTTGTCGGTAATGGGGAGATCATTGTCGACTGTTTTTGGAACGTGAATCGCCTGAATCGGATAGCCCGTTGTTTTGGCCAATTGGGAGATCTTCAGACAGGTGTCGGCCGAATCGCCCCCGCCGTTGTAGAAGAAATAGCCGATGTTGTGAGCCTTAAAGACATTGATGAGTCGCTCATACTGCGCTCGGCTCTCTTCGAGACTTTTTAACTTGTAGCGACAGGAGCCGAAGGCGCCCGACGGTGTCGTCCTAAGAGCCGCGATAGCCGATGCCGATTCTTTGCCGGTGTCTATGAGGTCCTCGGTCAGGGCCCCGATGATGCCGTTGCGCCCCGCGTACACCTTGCCGATCCGGTCGCGATGGGCTCGGGCCGTTTCGATGACGCCACAGGCGCTGGCGTTTATCACAGCGGTGACGCCTCCCGACTGGGCGTAAAAGGCATTTTTTATCTTCGTCATGTGATTCGATGGGGTCAGGTGGAATTTGTGGGTGTTGGCGCCTCTGTCGATTTGCCGTCTATTGTGCTCGAGCGGGAAAAAGAGGCCAAATCTCCAGGGTCCGATGCGGGCGTTGAGTCAGAAAACGCCGTGAATTTTATAGTGAATCATTTTGCCCGGCCCCGTGGCGCGATCCCCGGGCCCGGGGCAGTCGGGTATCGCTCACTTGTTGGCGCCGTGAGAGGTTTTTCAAATACATTGACAGAACCTAAATCCTAACTATAGTGAGGGCCCCATTTTTACAGCCTCAGACGGCAGATCCGCTATTTTTGCGGGTCATCGACCGTTTTTGGGGCCCGTGCGGCTTCACCGTCAGCCATTGCTGGAGATTGAGAAATGAGAATCGTCTTATTGGGCGCCCCCGGATCAGGAAAAGGGACCCAGGCCAAACTGATGGCAGAGACCTATCGGGTACCCCAGGTCTCGACGGGGGATCTCCTTCGCAAAGCGGTTGCGGAAAAGACTGAAGTCGGCAAGAAGATCGCTGCTATTTTGGATGCCGGCGAGTTGGTCTCCGACGATATTGTCATTGATGCGGTGACCGACCAGGTGCGCTCGCCGGACAGTCGGCGAGGTTTCGTTCTTGACGGATTCCCCCGGAATATTCCCCAGGCGCAAGAATTGGATACCCGCCTGGGCTGGATGGGGCGCCCAGTGCAGCTCGTGTTGCATCTGGCGCTTAGCGAGGATCTGGTCGTCAAGCGAATCACCGGCCGAATGACCTGCAGCAAATGTGGCGCGATTTATAACAAGCATTTCTCTCCCCCAAAAAAGCGAGCGACCTGCGATCAATGCGGCGGCAAGAAGCTCACCCACCGAAGCGACGACAACGAGAAAACTATCCGCTCGCGGCTGGTGACTTTCGATCGGGACACCATGCCGCTGATTGGGTATTACCGCGCTCAGCATAAGTTGCGAACGATCCCCGCCGATGGCGATATCGACAAGATTTTTGCATCGATCTGCGAGGTGGTGGACACCGAAATTCGACCCATGGAGAGAAAAATCGTCTCGATCAGTGAACCGGTGATGATCCTCAGAGTGAAAAAACCGCAGCCGGAAAAAGAATCCGCGGCCAGGAAGACATCCAAGGCGTCAGCCGGCAAGTCCGAAAAGCCAGCACCAAAAGCGGGGAAGAAGAAAGCGGCAAAGGCTGTGGCTAAAAAGACGGCCAAGAAATCCACAGCGAAGAAAGCGGCCAAAAAGGTATCCAAAAAAGCAGCCAAAAAGGTAGCCAAGAAAGTAGCGAAAAAAGTAGCTAAAAAGGTGACGAAGAAATCTCCAATCAAAAAGACCGTTGGGAAAAAGGCGCCGGCCAAGAAGGTTGCCAAAAAAGGCACCAAAAAGTCGGCCAAGAAGGTTTCCAAAAAAACAACTAAAAAAGTGACCAAGAAAGCGCCGTCCACAAAAACGGGCAAAAAGATCGGAGCCGCTAAAAAGACAGCACGAAAAGCCGGCAAGAAAAGCACCTCACGCCGGCGGTAGGGCGGCAGAACGGTTTAACCTGTACAGAAGATGAGCATGTACCCCCTTACTCGGATGCGCCGGTTGCGCCGGGACGCCTTCAGTCGCGCTCTGGTGCGTGAGCATCAGGTCACCGTCAAGGATCTCATCCAGCCTGTGTTCGTCTGCGAGGGTCAGGGCGTCCGCCAGGCGGTGCCTTCCATGCCGGGCGTTGAGCGCGTGAGTCTTGATGTGCTGCTTGAGCGTGCGCGGCGGTTGGATGCGCTGGGTATTCCGGCGATCGCTCTTTTTCCCGTGATCGAGGCCGAGCTTAAAACAAACGACGCATCAGAGGCCTTTAACCCCGATGGGTTGATACCTCGGGTAATCAGGGCGCTTCGAGAACAGCTGCCCGAAATGGGAATCGTGACAGACGTGGCGCTTGATCCCTACACCTCGCATGGTCAAGACGGACTGCTTGATGAATCTGGTTACGTGACGAACGATCGGACCGTCGACACCCTGGTGCAACAGGCGCTTTGCCATGCCGGGGCAGGGGCTCAAATCGTGGCTCCCTCCGACATGATGGATGGCCGTATCGGCGCGATACGTGATGCGCTTGAAGAGGACGGGTTTGTGAATACGCGCATTCTCGCGTATGCGGCGAAGTATGCCTCGTCTTTTTACGGCCCTTTTCGGGACGCGGTGGGTTCTGCCGCCAACCTTGGCGGCGGGAACAAACACACCTATCAGGTGGATCCAGGTAACAGTGATGAAGCGCTTCGTGAAGTCGAACTGGATATCGCAGAGGGCGCAGACATGGTCATGGTCAAACCGGGAATGCCGTATCTCGATATGGTGCAGCGGGTGAAAGAGGAGTTTCGGGTCCCCACTTTTGTCTACCAGGTTAGCGGGGAATACGCGATGCTCTGCGCCGCGGCGGATAACGGGTGGTTGGACCGGCAGGCGGTCGTGATGGAATCGCTACTGGCGTTCAAGCGCGCGGGCGCAGACGGGATCCTGACTTATTTTGCTGAAGAGGCGGCGACGCTCCTCCGCAGCGAATAAACGCGGCCTGCACAACTGCCGCGCAGAATAACGCCATGTCCGCTCAACCTCGCCCCACCCGGATTGTCCTTCACCAGAAATCGCGGGCCTTGGAAGTGGCCTTCGATGACGGTTCGGAGTTTTCCCTGCCCTGCGAATTCCTGAGGGTATATTCGCCTTCGGCCGAGGTTCGTGGCCACGGGCCGGGACAGGAAGTGCTGCAGACCGGCAAGGAACTGGTCAACATCAATCAGGTAGAAGCCGTGGGCGCCTACGCCGTGCGTCTTCATTTCGATGACGGTCACGATTCGGGTATTTACTCGTGGGAGACCCTCTATGAACTGGGCAGCAAACAAGCCGATTATTGGCGCCTCTACCTCGAAGCGCTTGAGAAGGCAGGGCATAAGCGTAAGGTAGTGTCCTGAGTCGTCTCGCAAGAGACGATGCCTTTTATGTCGGAACCCGCCACCCATTTCGGTTTTGCCGACATCGATCCTGCCGACAAGGCGGGTCGAGTGGGCCAGGTGTTCTCCTCGGTCGCTAGCCGCTACGATGTGATGAATGATCTGATGTCGTTCGGGTCTCATCGGCTCTGGAAAGATCTTGCATTGGCTCGAAGCGGCGTGCGCTCCGGCGACCAGGTTCTTGATGTGGCGGCCGGCAGCGGAGACATGAGCGCCCGATTCTCCAAGCGGGTGGGGCCAGACGGCCGGGTCGTGATGACGGATATCAACCCGGATATGCTGGCATGTGGTCGCGCCCGCCTTCTTGATCAGGGCGTTGGAAGCAACGTGCAGCTTTTGCTTGCGGACGCGGAATCCCTGCCGTTCGCGCCGGGTCAGTTCCATTGCGTCAGTATTGCCTTCGGTCTTCGCAACGTGACGCGAATCCCCGCGGCCTTGTCCTCCATGGTGCGGATGCTGCGCCCCGGTGGCCGGGTCATGATCTTGGAGTTCTCTACCCCGACCTCCGCGCTTTTGGCGAAAGCCTACGATCTTTTCTCGTTTTCAGTTATCCCCGCTTTGGGTCGAGTGGTGACGCGTGACGAGGGCAGCTATCGCTACCTCGTGGAATCCATCCGGCGCCACCCGGATCAGGAAACACTGGCCAACATGATGAGCGAAGCGGGACTTGAGGATGTGAGTTACCAGAATATTCAGGGCGGCATCGTCGCCATACACACGGGTTTTCGGTACTAAGGGTATTGCGGTGCAGTCGGTTACCGAAAAAGTTGAGTCTTTTCTGAATCGCATCATTAGCGATTCGGGGGCTGTTGCTAACGCCAGAGCGCTTGAAGGTCGCGTCATCTCGGTATGGATCAAGGGCGTTGAGATCGGTCGCATGGCCACGTTTCACGATGGCGAGCTGCGGGTGCTGCCGGAGCACGATCAGGATCCGGATGTGTCGATTTGCGGCACCCCGATTGGGCTGATTAGGCTGCTTCGAGCGGGTGCAGAACCGGCGGCGCTTCGAGACAGTTCTGTTCGTATTGAGGGCGACGGCTCAGCGATGCTCGACCTCAAGGCGTTACTTGCCGCCCTAGATGTCGACGCTGAGGAAGAGTTGGCACAGTGGGTGGGCGATACGCTGGCCCGCAAACTGGCGATCGGAGCCCGTGGCTTCAGTGCCTGGGCCTCTGACGTTGCCGATTCCAGTCTGATGGGGGTTGCAGAGACACTGGTGGAAGAGAGCCGGTTGCTGCCCAGCCAGCTTCAGGCCGAGCGATTGGTCGATGGCGTCGAGCGTCTGCGCGACGATGTGGCCCGTTTGGCCCAGCGCGTGGATCGCCTGGAGCTGAGTAAGCCCGGCAACAAAAGAGATTGAAGGAGCGCGCCGTGAAGTCCAACCGGTCCTCGCGACTTACCCGGATCCTCAGAGTGATGGCCCGTCACGGGCTAGACGAATACGTATTTAAGCTAAGCATCCTGAAACCCTACCGCCTCCTGCGGTATGCGTTACCGGTCTTTTGGTTCCGACGACCGTCTGGCGACCGGGGTCAGCGTCTGCGCCAAGCGTTGGAAGAGCTCGGTCCGATTTTTGTGAAATTCGGCCAGGCGCTGTCGACGCGTCCTGATCTCATTCCACCCGATATCGCCGCTGAGCTCACGCGTTTGCAGGACCGGGTGCCCCCTTTTCCCGGCGAGCAGGCCCGCACGGTCATTGAACGCTCCCTGGGGTCTTCACTGGCCGATCATTTCGCGAGTTTTGATGTTCAGCCGCTCGCTTCTGCTTCCGTCGCGCAGGTTCATGCGGCGACGCTTTTAGACGGTACCGCCGTTGTGGTGAAGGTATTGCGCCCCGGCATTGAGGCGGTCATCGATCAGGATGTGGCGCTGCTGTACCGACTGGCCCGATGGGTTGATCGCTATTGGCCGGAAGCTAGGCGTTTGCGCCCACTGGAAGTGGTCGAGGAGTACGACAAGACGATTCATGACGAACTGGATATGACTCGTGAGGGGGCTAACGCCAGTCAACTGCGGAGCAATTTCCCTGAGTCAGAGATGATTTACGTGCCGCGGGTGTATTGGGAGCACAGCTCCCGTGAGGTGCTGGTCATGGAGCGCATTTACGGTATTCCGATCCGGGATATAGACGCGATCCGTAAGGCGGGGGTCGATCTTCGAACCCTTGCCCACAACGGCGTAGAGATATTTTTCACCCAAGCGTTTCGGGACGGGTTTTTCCACGCGGATATGCATCCGGGCAATATCTTCGTGGGCGAAAACGGACAATACCGGGCCGTCGATTTCGGGATTATGGGCAGTCTTGCCGATTCCGATAAACGTTATCTCGCTGAGAACTTGCTGGCCTTTTTCAATCGGGATTATCGGGCGGTGGCGGTCGCTCATCTGCGAGCCGGTTGGGTACCGCCGTCAACCCGCGTGGACGAGTTCGAAGCAGCCGTGCGCACGGTGTGCGAGCCGATCTTTGCTCGGCCCATCAGCGAAATCTCTTTTGGGCAGTTGGTGCTTCGTCTGTTTCAAGTGGCGCGGCGTTTCAATATGCCGGTGCAGCCGCAACTGGTGCTGCTGCAGAAAACGCTTTTGAATATAGAAGGCCTGGGACGCCAGCTTTACCCTGAGTTGGATCTCTGGGAAACCGCCAAGCCCTATCTCGAAAAATGGATGCGGGATCAGGTCGGACCCGCCGCGTTAATCCGCACTTTGCGTCGCGAACTGCCTAGCGTGATGCCGCTGATACCGGAGTTGCCTGGCCTTGTTCACGAGTTGTTGCGCCGTGAGCGTGATGGGCAGACTCAAGCGTCGGGGAGCGAGGACGAGCGGATCGCGAAACTCGAAGGTCGCCTTCAGCGCGTCAGTGAGCAAAAGAACCTACTGGCCCTGGGATCCGTCCTGTTGCTGGGTTCAATAGCCATCACCTTAGCGGTGGAACCCCTGATGCTGGGGGTGCTGGGCGAGGCCGCAGCTGCCGCCCTCTCGGTTGTGGGCGCGATCGCGCTGCTCGGGGCCATATTTAAAAAAGCGTAAAGGCTAAACCCGACTAATTTCGGTCCAGCGGGTATTTCTGACTCTTTTACTTGGTTTTCACGGCCATATCCCTATAATTCCGCTTCCGAAATCGGCTTCAAGCTCGCAATTTAAGGACTTTTAAGGCCTTTTTCGAGAGGGGCGCGGGGTGGGCCCCGACATCAGCGTTTTTGGGCCAAGAGGCAAAAAAGGAGCTTTTCATGAGGTTAACGACCAAGGGTCGATATGCGGTGACCGCAATGCTCGACCTGGCTTTGCAGGAGGGCAAGCGGCCTGTGACCTTGCAGGACATAGCCGCAAATCAGGAGATTTCCCTGTCTTACCTGGAACAATTATTCGCACGCCTTCGGGCGGCGGGACTGGTTAAGGGGATGCGCGGTCCTGGCGGCGGATACCGTCTGGCAAGAAACATGGACAAGATCTCCATCGCTGCTGTCATCGGAGCGGTGGACGAGACGGCCGATATGACCCGTTGCGGGGGCGAGGCCAACTGCCTGGATGGCGAGAAATGCCTTACGCACGAACTGTGGATGGAGTTGAGTGAGAAGATTTACGAATTCTTGAACGCCATCACCCTGGGTGAACTGGTCCGTCGGCCTGAGGTAATTGCCGTGGCGGAGCGGCAGGAAGCCGTCAGGAAAGGGTTGCTTTCGGGCAAACTGAAGACGGTGATCGTCGAGGCAGACGCGGTCGGGCAAGGCCCGGAGTAATTGATTCCCATCTATTTGAGGCTGGAGTACCCCTTTTGAATACCAGTACGAAAGAACTCGGTGAACTAGTCGGTCGCGAGTACAAGGAAGGCTTCGTCACGGAAATTGACGCCGAAACGCTGCCGCCCGGTCTAGACGAGGACGTCATCCGCTTTCTGTCCGCCAAGAAATCGGAGCCGGATTTCATCTTGCAGTGGCGCCTGGAGTCGTTTCGACGCTGGCAGCAAATGGAGACCCCGAAATGGGCGCACGTGCACCATGCGCCTATTGATTTTCAGGATATCAGCTACTACTCGGCCCCTAAACGGGATGAGGATCGGCCCAAAAGTCTGGACGAAGTCGATCCTAAGCTGCTGGAAACCTACACCAAACTGGGCATTCCGCTCGAAGAGCAAAAGGCGCTTGCGGGGGTTGCCGTGGACGCGGTGTTCGACAGCGTGTCGGTCGCGACTACGTTCAAGGACAAACTCGCGAAGGTGGGCGTGATTTTTTGTCCGCTCTCGGAGGCCATGGCCAATCACCCGGAACTGGTCAAAAAATATCTCGGCTCGGTGGTCCCGGCCAGTGACAATTTCTATGCCGCGCTGAACTCGGCGGTCTTCACGGAGGGCTCTTTCGTCTACATCCCGAAAGGCGTGCGCTGTCCCATGGAGCTCTCGACGTACTTTCGTATTAACGCCTTGAACACCGGCCAGTTTGAGCGCACGTTGATCGTGGCCGATGAGGGCAGCTATGTCAGCTACCTCGAAGGATGTACGGCCCCCATGCGGGATGAGAATCAGCTGCACGCGGCGGTGGTTGAGCTGGTGGCAATGAAAGATGCCGAGATCAAGTACTCGACTGTTCAAAACTGGTATCCCGGGGACGAAGAAGGGCGAGGCGGGATTTACAACTTCGTCACCAAACGCGGCGCGTGTCGGGGAGAGAACGCCAAAATCTCCTGGACCCAGGTGGAAACCGGCTCCGCCATCACCTGGAAATACCCCAGCGTGCTTCTGGAAGGCAAGGGATCCGTTGGGGAATTTTATTCCGTGGCGTTGACTAACAATCGCCAGCAGGCCGATACCGGAACGAAAATGATCCACATTGGAGAGAACACCTCCAGCACGATCATATCCAAGGGCATTTCAGCCGGTCGCGGACAGAATGCGTATCGGGGATTGGTGAAGGTTGTGAAGAGCGCCAAGAATGCGCGCAACTACTCACAGTGTGATTCGCTGTTGATGGGCGATCAGTGCGGCGCGCATACCTTCCCCTATCTTGAGGTTAAGAACCCCACTGCCACAATTGAGCACGAGGCATCCACTTCAAAGATTGGAGAGGATCAGTTGTTTTATTGCCGTCAACGCGGACTATCGGAAGAAGACGCGGTGTCCATGATTGTCAATGGATTCTGCAAGGAAGTGTTCCGCGAATTGCCGATGGAGTTCGCCGTCGAGGCGCAGAAACTGCTTGGCATCAGCCTGGAAGGCGCGGTCGGTTAGCGGTTGCGGTGACGGCGGGACCGGCTTGAGTTGAACGTTTTGATTGGAAAAGGTTGAAAAGCACATGTTGAAGATCAGTGACCTGCGCGTAGCGGTCGAGGGCAAAGAGATTCTCAAGGGGTTGAGTCTTGAGGTCGGAACCGGCGAAGTGCATGCGATCATGGGACCCAACGGTTCTGGCAAAAGCACGCTTGCAAACGTCATTGCCGGTCGCGACGGATACGAGGTCACCGGGGGCCAGATCGAATTCATGGGCAAAGATCTTCTGGATCTGGAGCCTGAGGACCGCGCACGCGAGGGCGTGTTTCTGGCGTTCCAGTACCCGGTGGAAATTCCTGGGGTGGCGAATATCGCGCTTTTGAAGGAAGGTCTGAATGCCGCCCGCCGCCATCGCGGCGAGAAAGAACTGGATGCGCTTGATTTTCTCAAACTGGTGCGCGAGAAGGTCAAGCTCGTGGACATGAAAGAAGAGTTTTTGTACCGGTCTGTAAACGAGGGCTTCTCAGGAGGCGAAAAAAAGCGTAACGAAATTTTTCAGATGGCGATGCTAGAGCCGCGTTTGGCGTTGTTGGATGAAACCGATTCCGGGCTGGATATCGACGCGCTCAAGATCGTGTCTGGGGGTGTTAATGCCCTGCGCTCGGAGGAGCGCTCGGTTATTCTGGTGACGCACTACCAGCGTTTATTGGATTACATCGTCCCGGATCACGTACATGTGCTGGCTGGCGGTCGTATTGTGCGGTCTGGCGATAAGGCGCTTGCGCTGGAGCTCGAAGCCCAGGGCTACGGCTGGATTGATCAGGCCGCAGGAGCCGCTGCCTGATGAGCATTGCTGATGCCAGCGCCGCAGCCTACGTCACGGCGCAGCAGCAGATGCTGGCGCAGTTGCCTGGCGGCGGCATCTCGTCGCTGGACGCGCATCGCGCCGGTGCGGTTGATCAGCTGGCACGCCTGGGTCTGCCGTCCCAGCGTGACGAAGACTGGAAGTACACCTCCATACGGTCCATTACCAAGTCCGCCTTCACGCCGGCTGAGCCCGGTGGAGATTGTCCTGCCACTTTTTTTGACGGGCATGAGATTGCAAACCTCAATGCGCTGAGACTGGTCTTCGTCGACGGCTTTTTTGCCCCAGCCCTGAGTGATCACTCTGATTTGCCTCAAGGACTGCACATCGGCGGTATGGCGCAAGGGCTGCGCGACGACGGCGCGCGTCTTGCCTCTCATCTGGGCACGGCTTTGGGTTCCATTCCTCACGGGTTTGCCGCTATGAATTCGGCTTTTGTGGCCGACGGGGCCTGTGTGGAGCTTGAGGCGGGTCTTTGTATCGACCGGCCCGTTGAGTTGATCTTCGTCTGCGGAGTGAGTGGGGAGGGCCTTCTCAGCCTGCCGCGAAACCTGATCCGCCTGGGTGCCGGTAGCCAAGTCACGGTCATCGAGCGCTACCTCTCATTCGACGGAAGCCGCGGCCTGAATAACGCGTTGACGGAAATTATTCTGGACGAGGGCGCGACGCTCGATCACTGTGTCCTGCAGTCACCGGGCCAGCGCAGTTTTCATGTGGGCGGATTATTCGCTTCTGTCGCCAAGGACGCGACCTTAAGGTCAACCACTGTGACCACAAGCGGCGCACTGGTCCGTAACGATGCCCGAGTGAATCTCGACGGTGAACGCGCGAGCGTCCATCTCGACGGCTGCTATCTGGCGTTTGGTCGCAGTCACATCGACAACCATACGCACATCGCCCACAACCACCCGGACGGCATCAGCCGGGAGACGTACAAGGGTGTGCTGGGCGATCG
>JAYNKS010000011.1:12373-21331 GCA_038111345.1 Gammaproteobacteria bacterium
ATTCAGCGGTTTTAGTTACATGGTTTTGTTGGGCGATCGGGGCGGGGTGTTTTTTCATGGCCGAATTGTCGTAAAGCCGGACGCTCAGAAAACCGACTCTGAGCAGAACAATCAAAATCTGCTTTTGTCTGAAGAGGCAGAAATCGATACCAAGCCTCAACTTGAGATCTATGCCGATGATGTGAAGTGTGCGCACGGCGCGACTGTGGGTCAGCTCGATGAGACCGCGCTTTTTTATTTGGTGTCGCGGGGCGTGGACCGAGCGACAGCCCGGCGTATGCTCACGCAGGCTTTTGCGGCCGATGTGCTGAATGGCGTACAGTGCGAGCCCTTGAGGGAGCACCTGCAAGGTCTTGCTTCGGCCCGCCTTGATGCGGCGTTATCTGAACAAGCGAGTGATCAGGCGGGGGATCCGGCGAGAGATGAAGCGGCACCGGTAAAGCAGTGATGAGCAGCGAAGCAGAAACGAATCCAAGCGAGCAAGCGTCACCCGAAAAACCGCAGGCGGAAGCGGGGGAACGTCTGGACCAAGAGCGAGACCAACCGCCGTCGGTCAGCCTGAACTCTCTTGCCGCTGACGCTACGCTTTTGAAGCGCGTCATCGATGGCGTCAGAGAAGTCTATGATCCCGAGATACCGCTCAATATTTACGATTTGGGACTCATTTACCGCATCAATATCGACGAGCGAAGCCACGTCGAAATAGATATGACCTTGACCTCTCCCATGTGCCCTGTTGCCGGCTCCCTTCCAGGAGAAGTCGAGATGGCCGCTCGCGGAGTAGACGGCGTCTCCGACGTAGTGGTTGAGCTGGTCTGGGAACCGACTTGGGGGCCCGAGGTGATGAGTGAGGCCGCCCGCCTCGAACTTGGCATCTTCTAGATGTCCGATTGGGTTCTCGTCGCCCGGCTCGACACGCTTGAGGTAAATACCCCGGTGTCGGTCGATCTGGATGATGAACGGATCATGCTGGCCCGCATCGACGATCAGGTGGTGGCCCTTGAGGATCTATGCACGCACGACGGCGCAGAAATCTCGAGCGGCTGCATTGTTGACGGGACCATCGAGTGCCCCCGTCATGGCGCGCGCTTTTGTCTCAAGTCAGGTGAGGTGATGGCGCCCCCGGCCTACGAAGGCATTCACGTGTTTCCGGTGGATATCCGTAACGGCGAGGTCTGGGTCCGGGACGACCGCTGGGACTAAGGTGTCCGCTACGGGTGACCGCTGAGGCGTCGGCGCCGCAGGCGCTGAACCAGCCACAGCAGCGGCCCGAGAATAAGCACCTCGATCGCAACAGCGCGAAGATTGGGCATTGAAAAAATATCGACCAGCACTCCCGCCAATCCTTCGCCGCGGCCACCGTGGCTGAAATTGCTGAACAGCGGCGTCGGCGAGATGAAATAATCGTCAATCAATGGCCAAAACAGAGGAATGCCATAAGGTGCACCGTGATCGGCAGCCAGCATATCCGCAACCAGATGGCTCAGGTAGACCAAAAATAAAATAAGGGCCTCGCGCCGCCCGACGGGCTTTACCACCAGCCAGACCATCAGGGCAAAAAGAAGCGCTCCAGTGATGGAATGCGATGGCCCATGATGAAATCGGTTGGGATCGCCAATCAGGATCCCCGGCAGGAAATCAAAGTCGGGCGCCACGGCGGCGGTAAGTATGAGAAGCCACCACCACAGGCGCGACGACCCCATGCGGGCGTCGCATCCGGCGACGGTAAAAGCCAAAAGCGAGTGACCGATTGGGCTGGGCATGGGAGCAGGTGGTACGGCGATGGATGTGAATTAAGGGACAGTCGAGGGGTTAGAGAAAGGTGAGCAATCAGGCGTTAGCGCATCCGCCGACGCGAGAGTCGTTCTCGCTGATCGTGCACATCATGACACGTTGGAACGATTATGACATGCTCGGTCATGTCAATAACGTGGAGTACTACCGCTACTTTGAGACGGCTATTCTCACGCTGTTGCAGGAAACGGGACTCAACTGGCAGACTGACCCCGTCATTCCGTTGGCCGCGGAGAACGGCTGTCGATTCCTCAAACCGGTGGCCGTTTGCGGCCACGTTGAGGTCGGCATCCGTATCGCTCGGCTGGGTAATAGCAGCGTTCGCTATGAGGTTGCCGTTTTCATGCCTGAGGATCCCGAGGCATACGCGACCGGCTTTTTTGTGCATGTATTCATCGACCGCCAAACCGGCCGATCGATCGCAATGCCCGCTTCCGTGCGGCAACACTTCGCCGCCGAGCAGACGGCGAACGCGCAAGGGCGCGTGCGGCAGGTGGCGAAGGCGCGTCTTTTGCCCACTCAACCGGCGCCCAGCGTTTAAACTGAATCCTCCCTCGACCGTCTTTTTTCGTCCATGAGCAAAAAACTTTTCATCAAGACCTACGGGTGCCAGATGAATGATTACGACTCTAGTCGGATTGCCGATCTGATGGCATCGACTCATGGCATGGTCTTGACAGACGATCAGGAGCAAGCAGACATGCTGCTGCTGAATACCTGTTCCGTCCGGGAGAAGGCGCAGGAGAAAGTATTTTCGCAACTGGGTCGGTGGCGTGAATGGAAGGAAGAGCGACCGGATCTTGTGATTGGTGTGGGCGGCTGCGTCGCGAGCCAGGAGGGTGATTTGATCCTGCGTCGCGCGCCGTATGTCGATCTGGTTTTCGGTCCGCAGACGTATCACCGCCTGCCCATGATGCTGAAGTCGCTGCAAGCAGAGCGCGCGCCAAAGGTGGATATCAGCTTTCCGGAAATCGAAAAGTTTGACCAGCTGGTACCGCCCCGCAGCGATGGCCCGAAAGCCTTTGTGTCGATCATGGAGGGATGCAGCAAGTACTGCACCTTCTGCGTGGTGCCGTATACCCGAGGCGAGGAATTCAGTCGGCCGTTCGACGAAGTGATTACTGAGATCGTTGAGTTGGCTGAGCAGGGCGTTCGCGAAGTGACGCTCTTGGGGCAGAACGTCAATGCGTATCGGGGCGCGCGCCATGATGGGACCCACATGGACTTTGCCGAACTGCTTGCTTATGTGGCGTCCGTCGAGGGGATCGATCGCATTCGTTACACCACGTCCCATCCCATTGATTTCAGCGAGGCGCTGGTCCAGGCCTACCGCGACATTCCCGAGCTGGTCAGCCATCTGCACCTGCCGGTTCAAAGCGGCTCAGATCGTATCCTGAGTCTCATGAAGCGTCGCTATCAGATTGCCGAATACGAGGACATCATTGCCCGTCTGCGCGCCGCTCGCCCGGACATTAGTCTGTCGTCTGATTTCATCGTGGGATTTCCCGGTGAGCGTGAAGAGGACTACCAAAAGACTCTGGATCTTATTCGCCGCGTGGGCTTCGATCACTCGTTCAGCTTTATTTACAGCGCCCGACCGGGCACGCCCGCGGCCGGTCTTGAGGACGATGTATCGATGGAAGAAAAGCGTAACCGATTGACGCGGCTTCAGGCCCTTATTGATGGCCAGGCGGCACAACTTGCGGCAGCCATGGTGGGGACTCGACAGCGAATTCTGATCGACGGTGTTTCGCGCAAGAATGCAAGTCAGTTGAGTGGACGTACGGAAAATAACCGGGTGGTTAATTTCACCGGTGTACGCGAGAAAATCGGTGAATTTGTTGATGTTCGGATCACCGAGGCGTTGCCCAATTCTCTGCGGGCGGAGGTAGTCACAGACAATCCGTTTAGTTCTGTTATGATCCAAAAAGCTTCGACAGGAGCACCAGTACCGGATTGAACGACCCGACCCACCCCGTCACCTTCCTCCTCGATCCCGAGGACAACCAGCGCCTGGCCGATCTGTGCGGTGAGCATAACGCTCACCTAAAGCAAGTCGAAGAAGGGTTTGGCGTGCGCATCTCACACCGCGGGCACCTGTTTTGTGTCGACGGGCGTGATCGAGACGTGCGTCATGCACAGGATGTGCTCACCTCGCTCTATGAAGATACCGGTAACGGATCAAGCTTGAGCCCCGATCGGGTGCACATGGCGATCAGTCAAATTCCTCACGACGTCGCGAAGGGTCGCGTGTCGGCCCATGACGTGGTGATCCGCGTACGCAAATCGCTGATCCGCGGCAAAAGCGCAAATCAGAAGGAGTACCTTCGAAATATTCTCAGGCACGATATCAACTTCGGTGTCGGTCCCGCCGGCACGGGAAAAACCTATCTCGCGGTGGCATGCGCGGTTCAGGCGCTGGCCGAGGAGAAGGTGGAGCGAATCATACTGGTTCGTCCGGCCGTTGAGGCCGGGGAGCGACTGGGTTTTTTGCCGGGGGATATCGGTCAGAAAGTCGACCCTTATCTTCGACCACTTTACGATGCGCTCTATGAAATGTTGGGATCCGAGCGGGTCGGTCGACTGATCGAGCGGCATGTGATCGAGCTCGCCCCGCTTGCGTATATGCGCGGCCGGACCCTGGGCAACGCTTTCGTTATTCTCGATGAGGCGCAAAACACGACCGACGCGCAGATGAAAATGTTTCTTACACGACTCGGCTTTGGATCGCAGGCCGTGATTACGGGCGATCCGTCACAGGTCGATCTTCCAGGCAACGTCCGGTCTGGACTGGTGCATGCGGTTTCGCTGCTCGGATCGGTTGACGGGGTCAGCATTACTCGGTTCACCGGCCAGGATGTGGTTCGTCATCCGCTGGTGCAAAAAGTGATCGAAGCCTACGACGGCGAACAGCGGTAGCGTGTGTGTTGGGCCGGGTGGATGTGCAACGGGCCAGTGGCCACGCGAGTGAACCCTCTGATGCGGATATTCATGAGTGGGTCGGGCAGGCGCTTGACGCCATTCGACGTCGTGCGTCTTCGCTGACTGTGCGCTTCGTCGATGAAGCGGAGATGACGTCGCTGAACCAGCAGTTTCGGGGTCGTTCCGGACCAACTAACGTGCTGTCGTTTCCCTTCGAGCCGTCTCCGGGTTTGCCGCCGTCCATCGATATCCTGGGCGACGTGGTGATTTGCATGCCGGTGGTTGAAAAAGAAGCGGCCGAGCAGGGAAAGTCCATTGCGGATCACTGCGGACACCTAACCGTACACGGCGTGCTCCATCTGAACGGCTTCGATCATGAGACAGCCGCGGATGCAAAGGTGATGGAAGACCTGGAGATCCAAGTACTCACCGCTGTGGGCATTCAAGATCCTTATCGGGGAGACGAGGCGATATCGTGAACGGAAAATCTCCCGCACCTGTCGCCTGGGGTCGCAAACTGGCGAAATTAATCGGCGGCGCACCGCAGTCACGCGAGAGTCTTTTTGAGATTCTGAAAGAGGCCCGCGATGCGGAACTGCTGGACGACGAGACCTTAGAAATGATGCGGCGAGTGGTGGAGGTGTCCGATCGTCAGGTAGAGCAGGTGATGGTGTCGCGCGGACAAATGGTGACCGTTGATGTCAGTCAGAAACCCTCAGAGCTGCTGCCGGTCATCACCGAGTCGGCCCATTCCCGATTTCCGGTCACCGATGGCGACAAGGATTCTGTGGTGGGCATCTTGTTGGCTAAAGATTTGCTGCATCAGCAACCCCTCGAGGATCATGACCCGTTGCCGTGGGCGACTGTGCTGCGACCGGCGGTTTTCATCCCGGAGAGCAAGCGCCTGAACGTGCTGTTGCAAGAGTTTCGGGATAGCCGGAACCACATGGCGATCGTTGTGAATGAATACGGTAGCGTGGTGGGACTTATCACGATTGAAGATGTGCTCGAGCAAATCGTTGGTAATATCGAAGACGAACACGATATCGATGGAGCCACCGGGATGGTCCTCAGGCGCGGTGCGGATTTTTGCGTTGTCAAGGCGATGTTGCCTGTGGAAAGTTTCAACCGGCTGTTTGATGTCGAGTTGGATCCGCTTGAATTCGACACGATGGGTGGTCTGATTACCTCTGCGCTGGGTCGGGTGCCCAAGCGCGGCGACACGATCGAGTTCGCTGACTTCCGGGCGGAGGTGTTAAGTGCTGATAGTCGGCGTCCGCGCCTGCTCCGCATTAATCGCCAGAACGCCGACGACTAAGTCGCTTTCGCCCTGGCCATGCGCTCGCTGAGCGGCCCTGTCACGATGCTGCTGGCTGCCGCCGCGGGGGCTGTGTATCCCCTCGCGTTTGCGCCCTTTGGTTTTTACGGTCTCGCGCCGGTTTGCCTCGGCGTGCTGTTTTTCGTCTGGCAACAGTCCTCCTGGAAACAGGCGATGGCTGCCGGCTGGGTGTTTGGGCTAGCCAGTTTCGCGATTGGGATTTCCTGGGTGTATGTGAGTTTGCATACCTTCGGCAACATGCCCCCGGCCTTGGCGGTTATTTGCGTCGCTGTTTTTGGCGCCATCATGGCGCTTTACCCGGCTTTGGCTGGCGGACTCCAGGCGGTGTGCGTCCAGTGCCCACCGGCTATCCGTTGGATGCTGGTCATGCCCATTCTCTGGGTGCTGGGCGAATGGCTTCGTGGTGTGCTGCTGAGCGGTTTCCCCTGGCTGTATCTTGGTTACAGCCAGGTCGGCACTTTTTTGGATTCACTATTTCCGATTGTTGGGACACTGGGCGTCACTCTTTGGTGGGCGCTGCTCGTTGGCGCTGTTTTGACCCTGGTCTTTCAGCGCTCGGCACCTCGTTGGGTGCCCAGCGCCGCTGTGGCCCTGTTGCTGGCGCTGGTGATGCTGGCGCGAGTGCCTCAGTTCGTGACACCAGAGGGCCCACCCATCCAGGTGGCGGTCATCCAGAACAATATTCCGCTGAACGACAAATGGAACGCGCGACTGGCCCTGCCTATTGCCGAGCGTTTTCAGCGCCAAAGCGTGGCGTTAACCGATGTGGATTTAATTGTCTGGCCAGAGGTCGCTCTGCCCTTTTATCTGGACGAACTCCCGTTGGACTATCTGCCCATCCTGAAGGCCCACTCGGCAGATTTCGTGATTGGCCTTTTGGACCGCGATGAGGCTCGAGCGGGTGTGCCGTATTACAACGTGGCGCTGGGAATAGGCGCTGAGCAGACCACCTACCGAAAGCATCAACTGGTGCCCTTTGGGGAGTATTTGCCCCTGGCCTTTTTGTTGCGCTGGCTGTTGGACTATCTTCATATTCCCATGTCTGATTTCTCGGCCGGCGCCTTACAGCAAGCGGCGATGCCGCTCGCGGGCACGAAGGTGGGGGCCAGTATTTGTTACGAGGATGCCTTTTCGGACGTGATCCGTCGTTCGGCGTCCGCCTCACACGTGCTGGTCAACCTGAGCGAGGACGCCTGGTTTGGCGACTCCCTGGCGCCGCATCAGCGGCTGCAGATGGCCCGGGCCCGGGTGCTCGAAACCGGTCGACCGATGATTCGCGCGAGCAACAGCGGGTTATCGTCGATCATCCGCTACGACGGGACGGTCACGGGGCAAGCCGGTCAGTTTGTAGAGGTAGTGCTGCGCGGGCGTGTGCAACCTACCCAAGGCGATACCTTTTTCGTGCGAGCCGGAAATGGCCCGGTGATTGGACTATGCCTTTTCGGGTTTCTGATCGGCGCCGTGCGAGCGTGGATACGCCGGCGCTGCCTTTAAGGCGAATGCTAGACTTTCCTCATGATTGATTTGCGTTGCGCACCGTTGGTTGTCGCTATTTCCTCGCGGGCTCTGTTTGATCTTGAGAAAGGTCACGAGGTGTACGTCAACGAAGGCGTCGATGCCTACTGCCGATATCAGGTGGAGCATGAAGACGATCTGTTGGAACCTGGGGTCGCGTTTCCCCTGGTCCAGAAATTTCTGGCTCTTAATGATCCAAATGCGGAGGGCCGGCGCGTGGAGGTGGTGTTGATTTCGCGCAACAGCGCGGACACCGGCCTTAGGATCTTTAATTCGATCGCGCACTATGGCTTGGACATTACGCGCGCGGCATTTTCCGGGGGAGATAGCCCTTTCCGTTACGTCACCCCCTTTAGCGCGGATCTGTATCTCTCGGCCAATCCGGCGAACGTTCGGCAGGCGCTGCAATCGCAGGTGGCGGCGGCGACGATTCTACCCAGCAGTCGACATACCTATCGGCAGGGGCAGTTGCGTATCGCCTTTGATGGGGATGCCGTTATCTTCGCGGATGACTCCGAGCGGATTTATCAGACCGAAGGGCTCGCGGCGTTCGCCGCCTCTGAAAAAAAGATGGCAACCACTCCCATGACCGCTGGCCCGTTTCGGAAGTTTCTGCATGCGCTGCACGAATTGCAGGCGGGCTGGCCGCGCAACGAAGCACCTATCCGAACCGCCCTGATCACAGCCCGCAGTGCGCCCGCCCACGAGCGGGTGATCCGAACCTTACGCGCGTGGAATGTGCGAATCGATGAAGCGGTGTTTCTGGGCGGTCTGGACAAAAGTGAGTTCCTGCGAACATTCGGCGCCGACATATTCTTTGATGATCAAACCGGGCATATTGAGTCGGCCAGTCGTTACGTGGCGACCGGCCACGTGCCGCACGGGGTGACCAACGACGCCGCCTGAAGGATTCTTCACCGCCGTTGATATAATTTGCGCCCCCGCTCGCCCGACAACGTGGCGCGCCCCTTTTCTTTACCCATGCGGTGACGGTAACGCGATGAACAAGTTTCGACAGATCCTGACAGGTGGTTTTCTGCTCCTTTTTTCTTTAGCCCCCGGGAGCGCTCACGCCTCCTTGCCGGTCGCGGTCGACGGCGAGACGCTTCCGAGTCTGGCGCCGATGCTGGAGCGGGTACTGCCGGCGGTGGTAAATATCTACACAGAGAGTCGGGTCACCGAGCAGCGCCAAAGCCCGTTTCGGAACGATCCTTTTTTCGAGAAATTTTTTGGCGGTCCGCAGGGGCAGCCACGTGAGCGTCGGGTGAGCAGTCTCGGCTCGGGCGTCATCATCGATGCGGATAAAGGGCACGTTATCACCAACAGCCATGTGATTGCCGGAGCCGATCAGATCAGCGTTCGCCTGAACGACGGCCGAGATTTGGAGG
>JAYNKS010000012.1:0-4742 GCA_038111345.1 Gammaproteobacteria bacterium
GGTCAGCGCCGAGCGTCTCTGACGCTGCCGACGCTCTTCCCGCCAGGGCAACAGGTTAACGCCCCGAGTCATCCCACCCCCCGTAATGCAAGACCCACAGCCTTTACCATCGTAGGTCCATGCCGTTCAACCAGTTTGGCTGCTTGGATACCGGTGCCTTGCGCAAAGGGATCGGCAATTAATGTCGGCACTCCGATATGCGCCTCAATCACCTGGGCCACCTCGGCAATCTGCGCGCAACCACCACTGATCATCAGCGCATCAACGTAGCTTCGTTGAGTGGCCGTTAGACAAAATTCAAGTGCGCGCGCTGCCTCTCTTGCCATCGCGTCACGAAAAGGCGTGAGAAGATCTTGGGTATAGTTTTGTGGCAGATCGCCCGTTCGCTTCATGGCCTCCGCTTCACGATACTCCACACCATAGCGCGAGCGAATGTTCTCCGTCAGAATCCGACCGCCAAAATTCTGTTCGCGCCCGTAAACCGAGCGGCCGTCAACAAATAAATCCAGTCGGGTCGAGACGTCGCCAAAATCCATTAGCCCGATGGCGCGACCATCGAGATCTTCGCCCAGACCTTTTGCGACAAAACCAAAACCCCGCTCGATTGCGAATACACCAATGTCCACCACACTCGGGCTCAGGTCCGCTAACTCAAGCACCGCCGCATAGTCCTCCACTATTTCGCGACGACAAGCCGTAATCAGCACCTGATCATCACTCCCTTCCCGCGCGCCACCCATGACACTGAAGTCGAGATAAATTTCATCTAAAGGGTGAGGAATTTGCTGCGCCGCTTCAATCATGACTTGCTCTTCAATTTCACCGTCGCTGAGGCCAGCAGGCAGGGTAAGCGTGCGTGTGATGATGTGAGTTTGCGATACCGCGACCACGGCATACTTTCGAGAGCTTTGCGAGTGCTCGACAGCGCGTCGTATCGCCTGACTTGCTGCATCAAGATCAGCAATACCATGCTCAACGATCGCATTCTTCGGGAGAGGCTCGAATCCAGCCCGGTCCGCCCGATAATTTTTGCCCGCAGCAGACATTTCGAGCACCTTGATCCCGGCGCTGCCGATATCAATACCGAGCGCTGGGCGGTTTTTTTTCCGAAAAAGTCCCATGAGCCCAAAGTGTACCGCGACCCCTTGCCTTGATGCTCCCCCGCTGGTTGCCGGTCGAGCGCCGAGCCGTGAACGCAGCCTTTGATAAAATTGCCGCCCGTTGTGGGGGGTTCTCACTCCATATCCCATCTGTTTTAGCACCCTATGCGCCTTCGCCGCCTTCTTTTTATCCTCGGCTCGTTGGGACTGATGGCGTCGGTCGCTGTCGGCACTTTAATCGCCGTGGTCTGGCAGGATTTGCCCGCGATCAGCGAAGTTCAGGATATCCGCCTAAAGGAACCGCTGCGGATCTACTCGATTGACGGCAAGTTATTGGGCGAATTTGGCGATGAGCGGCGAATCACCGTGCGATTCGAGGATACGCCTGGGCAACTGATTGATGCGATCCTGGCCGCAGAGGACGACCGTTTTTTCAGTCACCATGGCGTTGACCTACTTGGAGTTGCCCGTGCCATCGTCGCCAACCTGCGGTCTATGGATACCCGCCAGGGCGCCAGCACCATAACCATGCAGGTGGCCAGAAACTACTTCCTGTCCAGGGAAAAAACCTACAGTCGGAAAATAAAAGAAGCCTTGCTGGCTTTCCGGCTGGAGCGCGAACTCACTAAAGAGCAGATCCTCGAACTTTATCTGAACAAAATTTTTCTAGGCCATCGTAGCTACGGCTTCCAGGCGGCATCTTTTTTTTATTACGACAAGCCCCTAGCATCGCTAAACCTTGCCCAACTCGCCATGCTCGCCGGGCTGCCAAAAGCGCCGTCTTCGATCAACCCCGTAAGCAACCCCAATCGTGCAAGCAAACGGCGCGATTATGTGCTGGGTCGGATGCGGGAGCTCAGACGTATCAGTGAGGTGGATTACGAAGTTGCTCGCTCTGCGCCCATTACCGCCCAACGGCACGGGATGGACATCGAGATTAACGCGCCGTACCTCGCTGAAATGGTGCGTGACTACATGGTGGCTCGCTTTGGCGAAGAGGCGTACTCGTCCGGCTATCGGGTGTACACCACGGTGCCCGCCAAAAACCAGCAAGCGGCAAATCAGGCCTTGAAAACGGGGTTGGTCGCTTACGATCGCCGGCACGGTTATCGAGGTCCGGCCGGGTATATCAACCCGGTCGACTTTGCGACGGAAAGCCAGCGACTGGCCTCTCTCGCAAACTACCCCTCTGCCGCCGGATCTCGACCGGCTATGGTGCTAAGGCCTGGCGGAGACGCGATCGACGTGTTCACCAGTGACGGTAAGTTCCGGTCTATCCCTCCCGCGGGCTGGCGTTGGATCGGCAAAAGTCCTTCAAGCTTCCTGCATCCGGGCGACGTGATTTACTACAGCGGGTCGGGTTCGGATTTGGCGTTATCTCAAATCCCCGGAATTCAGGGGGCGCTCGTTTCTTTGGATCCTACGGATGCCTCTGTCCTGGCTCTGGTTGGCGGCCTTGATTTCAAGGCCAGTCGGTTTAATCGCGTTGTCCAGGCTGAACGACAGCCTGGCTCGAATATCAAACCATTTATTTACGCCGCTGCGATTGCTAACGGCTTTACCGCGTCAACGCTCGTTAGCGGGGCCCCCATCGTGGTGGAAGATGACGTGGGGGGTGCGTGGCGTCCACAAAATTACAGCAAGCAGGTCTTTGGCCCGACCCGACTTCGTGAAGCGTTGAGTATCTCTTTGAATTTGGTGTCCGTGAGACTCGTCCGGGCCCTCGGCATCGAAACGGTTCGCGACTACCTATCAACCTTTGGCTTTGAGCGATCACGATTACCAAAAGGTCTCTCCCTTGCGCTCGGATCTGCAACGGTCACCCCCATGGAGATTGTCCGAGGGTATGCTGCATTTGCCAACGGCGGTTACCTGATCGAGCCCTATTTCATCGCCCGTATTGAGGATCAGTCGGGCGGAATCATCGAATACGCAAACCGGGAGATGCTCTGCCCGGATTGCCCTACTCCTTCGAATGACGCTCAGACCCGGCCCCAAAAAGCCATCGATCTTCGCTTTGCCAAACGGGTCATTTCTGCCGAAAACGCGTTCATTATGGACAGCCTCATGCAGGAAGTTGTTCGCTCCGGCACGGCCCGGGCAGCGGCCAAACTGGATCGGGACGATTTGGCCGGCAAAACCGGAACCACGAATAACTACTTTGATGCGTGGTTTACGGGCTACAACCCGGACGTCGTCACTAGCGTTTGGGTAGGCTTCGACACCCCGAAGGATCTGGGCGAGGGTGAGTCTGGCGCTCGAGCGGCGCTACCGATATGGATCGATTACATGTCGACTGCACTTGGAGCGAGCCCCAAGATGCCAAGACCCATACCCGACAACATCATCTCGCTTCGCGTAAACCGCGACAGCGGTCTTCGCGCGCGCGATGACGACCCGAAAAGTTACCTTGAGTATTTTGTTCGCGGAAGCGAACCGCCGTTTCCCGATCCAGGCTCCACGATCGATCCGATACAGGGACTGTTCTGACGCGCTACTTCGAGAGCGATTCGTCCGTCACCTCTTCGCGTTTCCCATGCGATCCGTCTATTAGCGGCGTGGATTTTTTGGCGGACGACTTTTTCTTGGCGGCTTTTTTGGTTGTCTTCCTAGCGCTCTTCTTGGCTACCCGCGCCGGATTTTTTGGTCGAGTTGCCGATGAGGAGGCCTTTTCACTTATCTCCCAACTTCCGTCTCGATAAAACGCTTTCCAACCCGTTGCCTTACCGTCTGCCTCAGTCATGACGTACTGCTCTTTGGTCTTGCGGCTAAAACGAATCTGTGCCGGATTACCATCCGCATCGTGCGTCGGCGCAGCGGCAAGATATCGATGCTTGGGATCCAACAGATCCGCCACGCTTGCTACCTCCTCAACCAGCGGCGCACGCGTCTCGCGGTTTCTGGGAAACTGGCTCGCGGCCAGAAACAAACCGGATGCGCCGTCTCTCAACAGGTAGTGGTCATCGACCTTCTGGCAACGGAGGTGTGGCATCGGAATCGGGTCCGCCTTGGGCGGCGCAGGTTCTCCGCTGCGCAGGAGTTTACGCGTGTTTTTGCAGTCCTCGGCCGTACAACCGAAGTATTTCCCAAACCGGCCCGATTTCAACTGCATCTCTGCACCGCATTTATCGCACTCTAGAGTCGGGCCGTCATACCCTTTCAACTTGAACTCACCGAGCTCTATCTCAAACCCTGCGCAATCCGGGTTATTGCCGCAGATGTGAATCTTCCTCTTTTCGTCGATGAGGTATGACTCCATTGCGCTGTGGCAGCTGCCGCACCGTTTGACATTGACCAGCCGCAATGCCTCTTCATCATCCGAGCGCTCAGCCTCCTCAACGTCGTCTCCAGGAATCAGATTGAGAGTCTGCGTGCAGCGCTCCTTTGGCGTGAGCGCATAACCCGAGCACCCCAAAAACACACCGGTCGCGCCGTTTCGAATCTGCATGCGTCGCCCACAGGTTGGGCAGACTACGCTGGTCTCCGTGGGCAAGTTCGCCCGCATGCCGCCGACGGCTTCCTTTCCCTCGCCCTCGCCCAGAGCCGCATCGACCTTCTGGGAAAATCCTTCGTAAAAAGAATCCAGTACCGTTTTCCAGTTCTTCTGACCCAAGGCAATCTCGTCAAGCGTCGCCTCCATAT
>JAYNKS010000012.1:4752-5559 GCA_038111345.1 Gammaproteobacteria bacterium
TATCTGCCGTGAATCAATAATCCATCAGATCAGAAAAATTTTCCCTCTGTCGATCAGTCACAATTTCGCCAACCTTTTGCGCAAAAAATCGGCGGTTAACCAATTTGACGTAACCGCGGTCCTGAATCGTAGAAATGATGGACGCATATGTGGACGGTCGGCCGATTCCACGTTTCTCGAGCTCTTTCACCAGACTGGCTTCTGTAAACCGACCGACGGGCTTGGTGAAGTTCTGCTTCGGATCAAGCGTCAGCAGCCTAAGTCGCGCTCCCTCCTTGATATCGGGCAGGACTTCGTCCTCCTGTTTGCCGGCCGGCGGGAGAACTTTCGTGTAGCCATCGAATTCGAGAATTCGCCCACGAGCGCGCAACTCGAAGCCTCCAGACTCCACCTTTAGAGACGAACTCAGATAGCGGGAAGGCGTCATCTGAGAGGCAATGAAAAAGTTGCGAATCAACTCGTAGAGTCTCTCTTGATCCCGCTCCAGACCCAGCTGCGACGGCTGTCGAGACACATCGGTAGGCCGAATCGCCTCATGCGCCTCCTGAGCGCCTGCCTTGCTGGAGTAGAGATTCGCAGCATCCGGAAGATACGCGGCACCATATCTCTCCTGAATCAACTGACGGCACCCAGACAACGCCTCGGGACTCAGGTGGGTCGAATCCGTTCGCATGTACGTAATGAATCCCGCCTCGTAAAGCCTCTGAGCCAATGTCATCGTCTTTTTGACAGAAAATCCAAGTCGGGTGCTGGCCGCCTGCTGCAAAGTCGACGTGATAAGCGGCGGACTTGGACGCGACTGGGTTT
>JAYNKS010000012.1:5569-15390 GCA_038111345.1 Gammaproteobacteria bacterium
ACTGGGTTTTCTTGTCACTGCGCTCCGTGACGATGTAGGTGCCATCGTTCAGTAGCGCCAGTGCCTCATCGGTTTGGGCTTTGCTGGAGGGTCGAAAATCCTTGCCGTCCTGTTTTGCGACTTGTAAGCGAAGCCGACCCTGGTCGGACTCGGTATGGGCGAGGACTTCCCAGAACTCCTCCGGCACAAATGCCCGGATCTCGCGCTCCCGATCTACCAACAGGCTAACCGCCACCGACTGCACCCGTCCAGCCGACAGGCCTCGAGCTATTTTTGCCCAAAGGAGCGGCGACAGCATGAAACCCACCACGCGATCAAGAAACCGTCGGGTTTGCTGGGCCTGCACCTTGTCCTCGTCCAGCCGACCGGGATCCGAGAACGCATCCTGAACCGCCTGCTTGGTGATTTCATTGAAAACCACCCGGCGATATCGATCTGCATCAGCACCGATCACCTCCTTTAAGTGCCAGGCGATAGCCTCGCCTTCGCGATCGAGATCCGTAGCCAAGTAGATGGTGTCGCTCGACGCGGCCAATTTTTTCAACTCCGTGACCACCTTGACCTTATCTGGAAGTACCTGATAGTTCGCCTCCCAGCCGTTCTCAGGATTAATGCCCATGTTTTGCACAAGATCTCGTTTCGCTTTCTCCCGACGGTAGATCGCTTTTTGCTCCGGGGACATCTTGCGGGTCAGTGCAGCCTGCGCAGCGCGTGCCTTTGGATCTGTTTTTTCACGAGAGCCGCTGACAGGAAGATCGCGAACATGGCCAACACTCGACTTCACGACATACTGGTCACCGAGATATTTATTGATGGTCTTCGCTTTCGCCGGAGACTCTACGATTACCAGAGACTTACCCATAATTCCTGTATGACTTGTTTTTGAGGGGGTCTTGACTGATCCCTTTTGACGACTGCTTTTCTCTATTCACGACCACGAAATGGAGCGGCAGACCTTATCTCGCTCGCCATGAATACCCTTCACCGGAGGCGAACATAACCGCCGGGACATGCCCGAATCAACTGCTGACACTCCATTTCTATCAGGATGGCCGAAACTTCAGCCATCGTCAAACCAGACCGGTCAGCGATTTGGTCCAGCGGCGTAGGCGCAAAATCGACGGCGTCGACAACCGCGTTACCGGGCCCATGGGGCGGATGATCGGCGTCTTTGGCATTCGTTTCCAGGTCTAACCAGCCAAGACCCTGCAGCACCTGCATACCCGATTCCACAAGGCAGGCACCGTCCCGAATAAGCTGGTGCGAGCCGCGCGACGCGGGCGAGTATACCGACCCGGGAACCGCGAACACCTCTCGACCCTGATCCGCGGCGAAGCCTGCGGTAATGAGACTGCCGCTCCGCTCAGCGGCCTCAATCACTACGGTTCCCGCACTTAGTCCGCTGATGATTCGATTTCGCTGCGGGAAGTGGTGCCGGCGCACTCCAACGCCAACCGGGAACTCTGAAAGCAACAAGCCAGTTTTCGCGATGCGAGATCCCAGTTTCTCATTGCGCTTCGGATAAATGGTGTCGAGTCCAGTCGCGCAGACACCAATCGTAAAGCCCTGAGCGGCGATGGCGCCTTGATGGGCCGCGCTGTCGACGCCATGAGCCAGTCCGCTGACAATGACCACGCCCCTACCTGCTATATCTTTAGCGATGGTCTCAGCGATTTCGGCGCCAGCGTACGTTGGCTTGCGACTGCCCACGATAGCCACCGACGGCCGATTCAAAAGCGCAAGCTCTCCTTCGCCATACAAAACCAGTGGCGGTGAGGAAATCTCTCTCAACAGGGCGGGGTAGATCCTGTCCGTGATTCCGATGATGCTCCGATTCAAACCTTCACACCATTTGAGATCCTGCTCCACCTGGCACTCGTTGATGAGTCGGCCAAGCCGCGACGGTCCTTTCTTGGCGGCTTCCAGCTCGGCGCCTTTCAGGATCGCCCCAAGAGCCTTCTCGGGATCAGGGTAACGCGATAGCGCAGCCCGCTTTATGCCGTCAGGTAACGACGTCCGGGCAAGCGCCGCCCAAGCTCTGGTGTTCTCTCCCACACCGGACCCTCCATGGTCTCGTTATCTGGGTAATCGTAAAGTGACTCCGTTAATGGAGCACGTCCCATTTCGGGAGCGTTTACCCGCTAGGGCTTCCTACCCAATCCCCTACTTGAATTGCCCGCGATGCCGTACGGACCAGAGCAAAACTCACTCGATCAAATACCCGAAACACCAGCAGCTCTCCGGAGATCGTCTCGGGAAGCGGGACGATCTCGGAAGACCGGCCGGCGAGTTCTCTGCGCGATGGCATCCGCTCAGCGCATTCCATTATCCTGCCGCTGGATATCAGCAAGGATTCCCGCGACGACCCGCAGGCACTCGTCGTGCGGGCGGGTATCGCTTCCCGCTCTGTCAGGAGCAATTGACGCTCTGGAGTCTTCACGGTCAACAGATCGCCGACCTGGACACCTGCGGATTCGCCCTCTGAAATAATGACAACAGAATAGCTGCCGGCGCCTCCAACCGCACTCAGCGTGCTCACCACATAGATATCGATATCCGGCGCCGCGCCCGGTACCACGGGTGTGATCGCGTCGAGAGAGGCCTCACTCCGCCACGGGACGAGTCGATCACCGATACCCATTTCTTGTTCGCCACGAATGACCTCAAACGTCGCGATCTCGCCCGATTGGGTTTGGCGTGCGATGCCTAGCACCAACGCCGTGGTAGCCAACGTCTCACCGCTGAAGGGATGGCGCACCTCTCGATCCGGCCTAAATACCGTGTATAGACCCGACTCCGAGAACGGAGCGTCCTCAGCAATGAATTCGCTGAACTGTCCGAACATGATTTCGCCGTTAAGGCCCACCAAAATCCGCCCGGAGGGTTGATCGCCCAACTCGTCCATCAAAACAGGGTGGCCCATGAAGGGCGCAATCACGTCAGGAGAGATGGTGAGCACCTCCTCTTCCATATTAAGGATTCGTACTTGGGGGCTCAGCCGCTCTACCTGCAAAACAATCGACTCATCTGGCACGCCTTCGGCCATAAGATTCGAGGTGGCGACGCAGCAAAGGATGACGCCACCCATGACGGCTCGAACTAAACCGGCAAATTCAATAGGAGCGGGTTTAACCGTGATCTGCGAAACGTCTTCACTATTTCGATTTCGGCTAAAATTCATGGGTATGCACGTTATTGAGTTTTAGGACTTTAGACCGCATTTAGTGTAGAGAACCAAAACCCAATCGCCAAGTGACGTATTTCACAACCCCTAACCAAAGCCTGCTTTAGATGGCCCTGCTTGATATTCTCGTTTATCCGGACCCCAGACTCCGCACCAAGGCCGAGCCCGTCGAGAAAGTCGACGGGGCGTTACAGCGGCTGATCGATGATATGGCGGAAACGATGTATGCGGCTCCCGGCATTGGTCTGGCTGCGACTCAGGTCAACGTACACCGGCGTCTTTTGGTCATGGATACCTCAGAAACCAAGAGCGGATTACAAGTCTTCATCAATCCGGTTCTTGCCGGGTCTGGAGATCTTGTGGAGTCTGATGAGGGCTGTCTGTCGGTCCCAGGCGAAATTGTGCCGGTGTATCGTTACCCGAACATCAAGGTGTCCGCCCTGGACCGCGAGGGCCGCCCTTTTGAGCAGGACGTTTCAGGATTAGAGGCAATATGCCTGCAACATGAGGTGGACCACCTCGATGGGAAAGTATTCGTAGACTATCTCTCGCAGTTGAAGCGGGATCGGATCCGCAAGCGACTGGCTCGAGAAGACCGGCCCGCCAATCCCCGATCGACGCCCTCAACCGAGGTCTCTGCGGTTTCATAACGCAACCCAAGATGCGCATAGCATTCGCCGGCACGCCTGATTTCGCGGTGCCCTGTCTAAACGCGCTATCGAATGCCGGCGTTGATCTACTGACCGTCTACACCCAGCCCGATCGACCCGCGGGCCGCGGTCGCAACCTGCGTGCCTGTGCGGTGAAGCGTGTGGCTCTTGATCTCGGTATTCCGGTACGGCAACCCGCCACTCTCGATGAGGAAACTGGTTTCCTGAAGGCAGAAAAAGTGGATCTGCTGATTGTTGTGGCCTACGGCGTGATCCTAAGGCGCCCAACACTTCTCGCCCCACGCCTTGGATGCGTTAACGTTCACGCGTCACTCCTTCCCCGATGGCGGGGGGCGGCGCCGATCCAACGAGCCATCGTGGCGGGCGACTCGCAGACCGGGATCTCATTAATGCAGATGGACGAAGGACTGGATACCGGACCCGTTCTGGCTCACGCCTCGCTACCCATCCACGCCGATGACACCGGCCAGTCGCTGCATGATCGCTTGTCCGTTCTCGGGGCAACGCTCTTAACGACATCGCTCGACGCCATTTCATCCGGGCAGCTTGATCCTATCCCTCAGGCATCGCAGGGCGCGACCTACGCCCGTCAGCTCAGTCGATCCGAATCCTGGATAAGTTGGGATCAAAGGGCCATTCAACTCGAGCGGTCGGTCCGCGCTTTCGATCCATGGCCACTTACCCGCTCCACGCTCAACGGCAATGTCCTGCTGATTCGCGAGGCTCGCGGAGCAGGCCAGGGCCAGAACGCACCTACCGGCACGGTCGTTGCGATTGAATCTGACCGGATTCGAGTTCAGGCCTCAGATGGCCTGATCGACGTTCTGAAAGTGCAAAAGCCCGGAGGTAAAGTGCTCCTCGTGCGCGACTTCCTGAACGGCTTTCCGCTCCGGGAAGGGGATCAATTCTGCTCCGGACCGCCCGACAATGCCGACGGCTAGAGTCTGCGCCCGAGCGGCGCAGGTGATTCATGCGACTGTAGCGAAAGGTCAATCGCTCGATCGGGTCACGCGCGATTTTCTGACGGATCTCAACAGTCGGGATCAGGCAGAAGTTCGGGAAATCAGCTGGGGTGCCATACGGTGGTGGTATCGCTATAAAGACGCCCTTCACCGCAAGCTGACCCGACCTATCTCAAATCAGGATCGGATCCTCGAAGCGCTTCTGATAAGCGGGCTTTATCAATTTGATCATCTTGACGAGCCCGACTATGCGGTGACTTCTGGGAACGTAGAAGCGGCTCGCGTGCTGGGACGACCAAGAGCCGTTGGTCTCATCAACGGTGTGCTTCGATCGTGGTTGCGAGACCCTCACCGCCTCACAACGCTCTCGAAAGAAGCCCATTACGCGACCCCCGACTGGCTGGTCGACGAAATCCGGTTGAGTTGGCCACACGATTGGGAGGGCATCCTGGTCAGCGCCAACCAGAAACCGCCCCTGACGCTTCGAATAGATACCCAACGGACCTCGCGCGCAGAGTATCTTGGGCTTCTCGCTCAGCACGATATTGCTGCTGAGGCGTCCACTCTCAGCCCTTGGGGCGTCAGATTACTAAAAGGTAGAGACGTTAATGAGATACCTGGCTTTAAAGAGGGTCTTTGCTCCGTACAGGATGAAACTGCTCAACTGACTCCTTTGCTTTGCGCAGACTTCACAGGCGGAAGGGTTCTCGATGCCTGTGCAGCCCCTGGGGGGAAAACCACCCATCTGCTTGAAACCCTCCCTGGTATCACCTCTTTGACCGCTCTTGATCTTCCCGGTCGCACCGGGCTGGTTCAATCCAATCTGGAGCGAACCGGCAAAGCAGCCCGGGTTATATCTGCCAGTGTGCATGACGCAAAGAGCTGGTGGGACCAAGAACCCTTTGATCTTATCCTGCTGGACGCGCCGTGTAGCGGAACCGGTGTGATGAAACGCCATCCGGATATCCGCCACCATCGCCGGCCATCAGATATCGCAGCTTTTGCAACGGAGCAGAAGAAATTAATGCACGCCCTATGGCCGCTGCTCGCTGAGGGGGGGCAACTGGTTTACGTTACCTGTTCAATTCTTGCAGCAGAAAACGACGACATTTTAGCGCACGCGACGCGCAATCTTCCCAATGCAAACCCCGTACGCTGCGCGTTGCCCGACGCAAGAAAGACCGCTTACGGTTATCAGGTGCTTCCAAACCGATATCGAGACGGGCTCTTTTATGCCGCCCTGCGCCGCGCCTGAGGGCTCACGGTATACACCTTATAATTTAAGTAAGCAAAGCGTGTCCTTTTCTGCCCTGACGACATGATAAGAATCAAGTCCGTTCCCCAAAGACTGCTCCGCTGTGCTGCAGCCGGTATGCTGCTGCTCGGTGCGACTTGGGCGCACGCCGACTTTATCGTCGAGAGCGGTCAGTCTCGCCTGTCAGACGGAATCATCACCACAGACGCGCGTTTACGGCTATCTATAACAGGGGATCCGGAGACAGCGCTTTCCAAAGGGATTGGACTGACGCTCATTGTCGAAACGGAATTGCAGCGGGCGAGCCTTGCCGCGCTGTTTTTCGGTATCGAGAAAAGGGAAGAGCGCTTTCAGATTGAATATCAGGGGCTTTCCAATCGCTTTCAACTCACTCGCCTGCGCGACGGAAGTAAAGACGATTTCGCCACTCTTTCGGAAACCCTTGCATCAATTGAGCGACATTCGGTGCGGCACCCGCTTCCTGAGGGCGTGACGCCCAGAGATCGTTTACAGATGCGGCTTCGGGTCACTTTGGATCGAGGCGCCCTACCGGGGCCGCTTCGCCTGATGGCGCTCGTGCTAGAGGATTGGCGACTGGACAGCAGTTGGGGTCGCTGGCCGGTTACCCTCCCGTGAAACGCTACCTAGGGCCGATATTCATCCTGACGTTTTCGATCGCGCTCCTGGGCGCATCGGTTCTCCTGTCGCAAAGCGCTCAAGACGATGACCTGTTTGGGGACTATTACGCCGCCTTAATTGCGCTGAACCTGATCGGGGTCGCGATCCTTGCGTTGCTGACCTTTTTACAGGTGCGCAAACTGGTTATCGCGTTTCGCGCGCGAACGTTGGGGTCGCGCCTAACGATGCGTTTCGTCATTACCTTTGCGGTGCTCGCCATTATTCCTCTCGCAATGGTGTATTACTTTGCGGTGCAGTTTCTGAGTCGCAGTGTCGATTCCTGGTTCGACACACAGATCGAGCAGGCGCTGGACGATGCCCTGCTACTGGGCCGCAGCACCTTAGAAACGATCAAACTCGACCTGATCAGACAGGCGCGAATATCCGCACGCCGTATTGAAACGACCAATACGTCCTCGCAACTTTATAACCTTCTCGACAACTTGCGAGCAGCGGGTGGATACGACGAGATGAGCCTGCACTCTTCTACCGGGCGAATTCTGGCCTCCAGTAGCAACCTATCCATTTCGCTGATCCCAGACGCTCCTGACGAAGATGTTCTGAGCAAGGTGCGCCGTGAAAAACTGTATGCAGAATTTGAGCCCACCCAGGACCTGGGTCTGCGGCTGCGTGTCGCTATACCCGTTTCCGGTCTGAGCGTAAGCTCCCCGGATCGCGTGCTTCAAATCCTCTACCCCTTGCCTTTACGCTACTCACGACTTGGCGAAAGCGTCGAGTCGGCATCGCGGGAGTATGAAAAACTTAAGTATCTCCGCCAGCCACTCACTCTGAGTTTTGTCCTTAGTCTGACGCTGATCACCACCATGACTTTACTTATCGCGGTTTGGGCATCCATCTATCTTGCCCAGCGAATGCTGGCGCCGCTTCGTGATCTTGCCGAGGGTACCCGAGCTGTTGCCCGGGGGGACTACGAAAAGACGCTGCCGATGCATGGCAGCGACGAGCTGGGCGTTTTGGTGGACTCCTTTAACACCATGACTCGGGAGATCGGCTCTGCTCAGCAAAAAGTCGTGGAAAGTCAGCGGCAAGCCGAAGCGGAGCATGCCTACCTGAATACCGTACTGACCCATCTATCGGCGGGTGTCCTATCGTTTGATAGTGATCGCCGCCTGCAGACATTTAATGCCGCGGCTGAGACGATTCTTGAAACCCAACTGTCGGTCTTCGAGCAGCAACCGATTGATAGCCTTGCTCAGGCACTCACCGGCGCGAGCGCTTTGGTATCTGCCATTAAAGAAGGCATGGATCAGAGACGTTCGAGTTGGCAAAAAGAAATTCGCGTGCATAGCGACACAGGCCGACACACCCTGATCTGTAGCGGGACACGAATTGACGAAGGCGATACCACGGTGCACGTCATCGTATTTGAGGATGCCACGGCATTACTCACGGCGCAACGTGACGCCGCCTGGGGGGAAGTCGCCCGCCGTTTGGCCCACGAGATCAAGAATCCGCTGACGCCCATCCAACTTTCTGCCGAACGAATACGACGTAAATACCTTGAACATCTTAGCGGCCCGGACAAAGAAACCCTCGATCGGTCAACCCGAACCATCGTTCAACAGGTTGAGGCGATGAAGACAATGGTAAATGCCTTTTCTGAGTACGCTCGCCCCGCACCGCTCCACCGCGTAGCCACGGATATCAATTCATTGATCACTGACACCGTCGATTTATTTAGCGCCAGCGAAAAACACGCGAAGGTCATCACCGAACTGACGCCCATAGAACACCTTGTTTGGGTCGATCCAAACGCCATTCGGCAGGTGCTGAATAATCTCATCATCAACGCACAGGATGCGTCTGCGGCGAGCGGCGGCACCGTGACGATTCGCACCGAATGGAATCCCCAAAAGGACCAACTTATGATTTCGGTGCACGACCAGGGTCCGGGGTTTTCCCCGGACAACATCGAGCGCGTATTTGAACCCTATGTGACGTCTAAAGAAAAAGGCACAGGTCTTGGGCTCGCCATCTGCCGACGGATTATCGAAGAGCATGGCGGGATCATCCGCGCCATCAATGCGCCGGGGGGTGGCGCAAACGTTATAATTTCGCTGCCGTCGCAAGCCCAATGAACGCCGGCCTGCCGATATTTGCTCGATGATGCACGCCAACACCATCCTGGTAGTCGATGATGAACCGGATATTCGCGACATCATTCGCGACGTACTCAGCGACGAGGGTTACCGGGTCTCTACCGCAGCCAATGCGCAAGACGCCCGCTCGAAATTTGCCGCCGAACGTCCCGCTCTCGTTCTCCTCGATATCTGGATGCCTGATACGGACGGCATTGCTCTTCTCAAGGAGTGGCGCGAAAAAGAAGGGTCAAAGGTGCCAGTGATCATGATTTCAGGGCACGGTACCGTTGAGACTGCGGTAGAGGCGATTCGAATCGGCGCCTATGACTTTCTCGAAAAACCGCTGTCCACGGCCAAACTTCTGGTTACCGTTGAACGCGCTCTTGAGACCGTTGCCCTCAAGGCGGAAAACGTGACGCTAAAGACCCAACTTGAGCCGGTGAGTGGTTTTGTTGGTCACAGCGATGCACTCAACGAACTTAATGAGCTAGTTAATCGGATGGCCGGCACGCGGCAACCGCTGCTCATTCGAGGCGAGCCCGGCTCCGGGAAAGGCGTGGCCACTCGCGTGCTGCATCGGGCGAGTTCATATGCCAACGGCCCGTTCATCGAAGCGCCTTTAGAGACACTGGACTCCGCCACGATGAGTGATGCGCTGTTCGGCATCGGGCGCGAAGGGGCTGATGCGCCCGGTTATCTCGAACAGGCCATAGGCGGCACTCTTGTCTTGGATGAAATCAGCGCGCTTGATGATGCAACGCAGGGCAAACTGATCCGCATGCTCGAGACCGGGTCCTTCACGCGGGGCTCGGACGATACCCCTGTGCCAGCTGACTTTCGACTCGTTGCCACCTCTAACCAGCACCTTGAGGAGCGCCTAACCACCAAGCAATTGCGCGAGGACTTTTTCTATCGTCTGAGCTCGATCACCATCAAGATTCCTCCCCTGCGCGCCCACCGCGAAGACAT
>JAYNKS010000012.1:15400-21012 GCA_038111345.1 Gammaproteobacteria bacterium
ACCTTTTACACCCAACAGATTATTGACAGTCAACATTTGCCTTTTCGTCGGTTCTCAACCTCCTCGATAAACTATCTACGAAACCGTCCATGGCCAGGCAATGTGCGAGAACTCGTTAACTTCATTCACCGAGCGTTGCTGACCACGTCATCAGAAGTCATCGAGGCTGATGAAACAAGAGAGATCATGGGTCTCAGCGCAAGTCCCGTCGAAGCGGTCGAAGAAAAAAACGCCTGGAAGGATTTTGGACAACCGTTACGCTCTGCTCGCGAACGTTTTGAGCGGGACTACTTGGAATTTCATTTGCGTCAAGCCAAGGGCAATATGAGCGAACTGGCCCGCCGAACCGAGCTCGAGCGAACGCATCTTTATCGCAAGCTCAAAGGGTTGGGGCTGGATCCCAAAGACAGTAAATATCGCGCGTAGCGACAGGATTTAATACGTTGAAAATTATCATCCTCGGTGCGGGACAAGTCGGCACCTCCATGGCGGAGATTCTCTCCAGAGAGGATAACGACATTACGTTGGTCGATATTGATTCTGAGAAACTAGCGGGTCTACAGGATCGACTCGACATACGCACGGTTCATGGCGCAGGCTCTCATCCGAGCGTGCTTGAGCAGGCTGGGGGTCGGGACGCCGATCTTGTACTGGCCGTCACCAATCAGGATGAGGTGAACATGGCGTCGTGCCAGATCGCCCATTCGCTCTTCCATACGCCAAAAAAAATTGCCCGAATTCGGTCAGCCGAGTACCTGTCACACCCGGAAATTTTTGTCGACGATGCCATTCCCATCGACGTCATCATTAGTCCTGAGCATATTGTCACTCAGCATATCCGCAACCTGATTCAATACCCCAACGCCCTGCAGGTCGTTAGTTTTGCCAAAGACCGAATTCAGTTGGTCGGCGTTCGAGCAAACCAGGGGAGTCCTCTAATTGGGCGACAGCTCAAGGCGCTTCGCGAGGATCTGCCGGATATCGACAGCCGCGTGGCTGCCATTTATCGCCAGAACCGCGCTATTCTTCCTCGGGGCGACACGGTGATCGAGTCTGGGGACGAAGTATTTTTTCTCGCCGCCCGGCAACATATTCATTCCGTAATGAGTGAACTTTGCCGGGTGGAACGCCCAGGTCGCCGCATCATGATTACCGGGGCAGGCAACATTGGTCTGCGCCTCGCTAGCGCTTTGGAGCAGTCTAACTACACGGTCAAAATCATTGAGCGAGACGCCAAGCGAGCCAAGCAAGTCTCAGGTCAATTGGACCGCTCCGTTGTGCTGCATGGGGACGGCGCTGACGAAGAATTAATGAATCAGGAGAACATCGACACCGTGGACGTCTTTTGCTCCTTAACAAACGATGACGAGGCTAACATTCTCTCCGCGATGCTCGCCAAGCGCCTTGGCGCGCATCGAACGATGGCGCTGGTCAACCGCTCAGCCTATGTGGACCTGCTCGAAAACTCGCTGGTCGACATCGCTATCTCCCCACGCGTAGCAACCGTCGGAACTATTCTCACCCATGTCCGAAAAGGCGACATGGTTGCCGTGCACTCGTTGCGACGAGGGGCGGCAGAAGCGATTGAGGTCATTGCTCATGGTGACTCAGAGAGTTCGAAGGTCGTGGGACGCTCTATCGAGGATATCCAATTCCCCGAAGGCACCATGGTCGGAGCGATTCTGCGGGGCGACGAAGTGGTCATCGCACACGGCAGCACCGTGATAGAACCGGAAGATCACGTGATCCTTTTTGTGATCGACAAGAGCAGGCTTCGTGAAGTCGAGCAACTGTTTCAGGTCGCGGTCACGTTCATCTAACGGTCGGGGTCATCATGTTCTCTCCCGCCGTCCTTCGCATCCTCGGGGTCTTGCTGACCATGTTCAGCACGACGCTTATCCCACCATTCATGATTGCCTGGATGGGTCGTGATAGCGGCACCTCTGCATTTGGTCTAGCGTTTCTCGCCACGACCACTGCTGGCGCAGCGCTCTGGTTCAGTTGCCGGAACCAGAAACGCGAACTGCGCGTTCGCGACGGCTTCTTGATTGTGGTTCTCTTCTGGGTAGTGCTCGCTGTCTTTGGCACCGCCCCATTCTTGCTGTCCCCGTTCCCCGAGCTCGATCTGGTCGATGCCCTGTTTGAATCAATGTCGGGTCTGACCACTACCGGCGCCACTGTGCTTAGCGGTCTCGATCAATTGCCTCCATCCATTCTTTACTACCGTCAGCAGCTTCAGTGGTTGGGCGGTATGGGTATCATTGTTCTGGCGGTCGCGGTGATGCCGATGCTCGGCATTGGCGGTATGCAGCTTTACCGCGCCGAAACGCCGGGGCCGATGAAAGACTCCAAACTGACGCCCCGCATCACGGAAACCGCGAAAGCCCTCTGGTACATCTACCTGGGACTCACCGTGACCTGTGCCATAGCCTATTGGCTAGGCGGAATGAGCGTCTTCGATGCGGTCGGGCACGCCTTCTCAACCGTCGCGATCGGTGGCTTCTCCACGCATGATCAGAGTCTTGGGTTTTACGACAACCCCGCGATCCTGATTATCGCCATCGCCTTTATGCTCATATCCGCGGTGAACTTTGCCCTGCATTTCACCGTCTTCAAAACCCGGTCTATGAGGACCTACCTAGCCGACACAGAAGTCCGAGTATTTTTGGGATTTGTGCTTGTTGTGTCTGCTATCTCGGTGCTCACCTTATTGGCAGCTGAGACGTACGCCAGCGTCACGGATACTTTGGTTCACGGCATATTTCAGGTTGTCTCGATCGGTACCACCACTGGTTTCACGACGAGCGGATTTCACTGGTGGCCCTCCTTTTTACCGATCATGCTAATTATCATGAGCGCGGTAGGCGGCTGCGCAGGATCCACCTCTGGGGGCATGAAAGTGATTCGCCTGGTGCTCCTGTACAAACAAGGCAAACGCGAAATAAGCCAGTTGATCCATCCAAGCGCCCTGATTACGGTGAAACTCGGCGACAAGCCCGTCCCGGATCACGTCATCAACGCCGTGTGGGGATTCTTCGCGCTTTACATCCTGAGTTACGTCGGCCTGTCGATTGCTGTTACGGCCACTGGTGTGGAACTCGTTACCGCGTTCTCTGCCGTCACTGCCTGCCTGAATAATCTCGGACCCGGCCTTGGCCAAGTCGCGGAGAACTACGCCAGCCTTGGAAGCGCCAGCAAACTTGTGCTCACTGCGGCCATGTTGCTGGGCCGCCTCGAGATCTTCACCCTGCTCGTACTGCTGACACCCGCGTTCTGGCGAAGCTAGCAAGCATCCTGCTGCGAAAGCCGTTTATCCCTGACGGGCGAGGACCGTTGCCACAGCGCCCTCGACATCCTCAACCTGAATGTCTGCGATACAGTTCTTTGCACAACGGGTCCGACGGTAGCAACGAAAGCAGTCGTCTCTGGCTCGCACCGTTACAGATCGCTTATTCCGAGGGGCCACACGGGCCTCTTCCGTTGGACCAAACAGAGCTACGAGAGGCACGTTAAAACTGGACGCGAGGTGCATTGGCAGACTATCGCCCGTGACGACCAGATCGGCTCGCTCCATAAGCGCGAAAAACTCGTTAAGTGAAAGGCGCCCGCCGAGGCTAAGCGCATGATCTGCCGACAGGTCCAGCGAAAGAGTCTCGAGGACCTCCCGGTCTTCATTCGAACCGGTGAACACCACAAAAAACTCATCCTGAAGTCTTTTAGCAAGTGCGCTGAACCGCTCCAACGGCCAGTTTTTTGTAGGCCATCTGGTAATCGGGCAGAAAATAGCCAGTTTTTTCTTTGGTCCTTGTCGGCTCCCCAATACGGATGTGACTGCTGCCCGGCTCGCGTCTGACACGCGAAGGACGGGCACCTTCTGTGACGGTACGATCCCCGCAAGCCGCAACACCCCATCCATCTCGTCAATCGCGTGAAGGCGTCGATTTCGAAAACCGCGCGCAAACAACCAGCGGCCCTTCACAAACCGCTTCTGCGCTCGCGCCGCCCAGAGAAACATCACGGTCTTCCAGCTGCCTTGCAAGTCGATGGCCAGGTCGAATTTCGTGCGGCGGATCTGGGTTGCGGTTTTGACGATGTGAGCCAGAGTCCACCCCGGGCGTCGCCACCAATCCGACTTCACCCGATACCGGTCGAAGGTTAGCAAGGTATCAATATCTCGATTATTTTCCAGCACAGGCAAAGCTGTCGTGGACGTCAGCACCGTCACCTTGGCATCCGGAAAGGCCACACGCACAGATCGGATAGCGGCCGTACCGTGCACCACATCTCCAAGAGAGGTTTGCTTAATAAGAAGGATGTTCAACGGGGTATCCTACGAGTGGTAGGGCGACGGGGCATCGTCCGGCCGGGAACGGAACCACTTGAGCGTCCAAAGGTATTGGGTCGGATCCTGCCGAATAAAGGTTTCGAATTCCAGATTGATTCGCGCGGCGTCCGCATGCCAATCATCGCTTGGAAAGTCATCGAGCGGCTGACCCAGCGTGACACGGTAACGCCCTTTTTCATTGAGGACGCAATACATGGGAATCACCGTCGCCTGAGCGAGCTTCGCGATGCGACCCACCACCGGCAGCGTGGCCGTAGGGATCCCGAAAAACGGAACGAACACCGACTGGGTATCCGCTAAATCCTCGTCCGGCATCAAATACCCCACCCGTCCCGCGCGGATAGCCTTCACCAGCGGCCTTAGGCCCTGCGCGCGGCTGACGATAATGGCGTCAAAACGGGTTCGACCCTTGAGAAGGAAATAATTTAAGAGGCGGTTCGAAGGGGTTTTCATCATCGAGACGCCTTTCCCCCGCCCCGAGAGAGCAGCACCCGCCAGATCCACGCCAACCACATGAGGGATGACTAACAAAACGTGTTCCCCGGCGTTGATCCGTTGCATCAATGCCTCTACGCCTTCAAAGTCATAAAGACGTTCGATGCGTCGGCGAGATCCCCACCAGATCAGTCCCATGTCGATAATGGCCTGACCATAACGGGAAAAATGCGTTCTGAGAATAACTTCCCGGGCGGGCTCATCAAGATCGGGGAAGCACCACGACAAATTGAGCCGCGCGATCGCTACGCGCTTTTTGTTGACGCGAAAAAATAATTTTCCCACGCCTTCGCCGAACGCCATCGCCCAAGAGCGAGGAACGCACAAGCAGAGCGCAATCACGCCCACCAGCACCCAGTCACTCCAGTACCGGGGTAACAAAAATGACGCCTCAAAACGGGGCTGAATAGCACCTTTAAGACTCAATCGGCTGTCCCTATCCGCCAGGAGTAATCAAGCAGGCGCTGCACTCTGCGGGCGCTTAAACCCTTCCCTTGCCGGCGGCGATTCGAAGACGCAATGCATTGAGTTTGATGAAACCATCGGCGTCCGCCTGCTGATAAGCACCGTGGTCTTCTTCGAAGGTCACGATACTTTCGTCAAACAGGGAATCAGACTCAGAGCGCCTGCCGGTTACGCTCACACTCCCTTTGAACAGTTGTAGGCGTACCACCCCATTAACTGGCCTCTGGGTATCGTCAATCATCCCTTGCAGCAATTTGCGCTCCGGCGCAAACCAGTACCCGTTGTAAATGAGCGAAGCGTATCGGGG